>JBHLRC010000156.1:0-7083 GCA_048882965.1 Candidatus Thorarchaeota archaeon | reverse complement strand
AGAGATTGCAGCTGGAGTCTTTGGGTCGATTCCAGTCCGTGGGTATCCACAGTTCACTTTGACAAGAACTTCTAGCAAGAACTTGTTCGTCTTACAGAACTCGCCCAACCTGTCCACAATTAATGGGTGATCAACCAGTACATTCAGATGCGTTCTCTCTGAAACTTTTTGCACACCTGAGAACTTGTCAGGGGACAGCGGCACTGCGTATGTGATATCATCAAATCCTGCATCTGCGAATGCCAGAGCCTCAGCAAGTGTCGAAACAGTGATACCTTCTGCTCCTGCATCGAGTTGCATCTTTCCTATCTCTATGCATTTGTGGGTCTTGATGTGAGGTCGAAGAGACACTCCTCCTTCTCTTGCTCGCGCAGCCATTTCTGATATGTTGTTCTCCACACGATCAATGTCAACTAATATTGCTGGCGAAATCAGGTCATAGATGGATTTCTTGTTCATCTCAAAACTCCCACATTATGTGATTCCATGTTGGTCGCCCCTCACTCGTCGTCTAAGACTCAGCCTTGCTTCATCAATCTTCTCGCTTATTCTACTCTTTTTTGGCCAGAACTCTTTGATCTCATCAAAGCCATGAACATCCCAGTAAAGTGGACATGCTCCATAGCAATAATCAAAGTGTTCGCATACTTTACAGCCCTCTGGTGCAAAGTCCTTATTCCTCCAGAAATGAGATGCCCTATTATACCAGACTCGCTCGAAACCCTCAGTGAGTAGATTTCCTACTGGCTCGCTGAAACTCGAGCATGGTAATAGTCCTCCCTCCGGGTCTACAGAAAGTAAACCATCACAACATGCACAGCTCTTTGCTCCAAGTCCATGCGCAATTGGATTGAATAAACAGACAGGTGTTGGTGCATACCATACAAACTGTATCCCTTTCTTGTTAGCACGTTTCTTTACTCGCTTCACAATGTCCTTGATCTCAGCATACTTGATCTGGAGTTCCTCTTGGAGCTTAGCAGCTGTTCCGGTGTATATCACCATGTTCATGCTGAAGTACGTAAGATTAAGCACATCTGCATGGAAATCCACTAGCTCCTCTAGTTTGTCTAGGTTGGGTCGGCAAATGGTCGTGTTGCAATGGGTGTAAATGTCTGTCTTCTGTAGATTTTTAATTCCCTGGACTGTCTTCTCAAAAGCTCCTGGTCTTCCTACAATATAGTCGTGAGTTTCGGAATCAGGACCTTCTATCGAAACCTGTGCACTATGGAGTCCTGCATCGACCAATTTCTGTACAAACTCCTGATCATGACAACGAATTCCATTTGTTATGAGATTGACACGCAGTCCTTTCTCTCTCGCATAAGAAATAAGACCGAAGAGGTCTTCTCGGAGTGTTGGTTCGCCACCTGTGAAAGAAAGACTTGGAACATGCGCATCATCCACTATGATATCGATGACTTTCTTCACCTCTTCAGTTGTCATTTCACCTGTTTCTCGATATGGAGAATATGCATAGCAGAACCTGCATTTGTTGTTGCAACGATAAGTCAACGCAATCTCGCTCAGAACGGGATACTTAATCTCTCCCTCACCAAAGGGGACAATCCTTGCTGTCTTGTAACTGTAGATGTTCTGATTTCCGATTGTCATATTTCGGAGGTCATCAACAAACGCTGCGAGGTCATTAATCACAACCTGCTTTTCTCCACCTGCCTCTATGAAGTGATTGATGAGGTCTTCCAAAGGCACATCCTCAAGAAGCATCTTGAGCATACGCATACCTGTTTCATTGAGATGCATTGTCTTGTTTGGACGGAGAATGAGCAGATTATCTTGAGGTCTTGCAAAAAAGAAGTCTCTCACCTCATTGATGAACTTAGGGACCCATTGAAGGTCTTCCAAAGTGTAGTCGTATTCTGGTGTTGAACGAGGTGAGGTCATTGTTTTCAAGGTTTATTTTCAACATCTTAAGGGTTCGCTTAGTGGTTGTAATAAAAACTGGAAAGCTTATCAGTCTCCAATCTTGAGATATCACTAACATCATAGTGGAGTGTATCCGATGAGCACAAGAGAGATAAAATTGCCATATGGCTCAATTGCAAAGAAGAAACTAGTGATGCATTTCAGTGCCTACGACATCGATTTGCCTGTCATAGCGTCAGGGATTCGTGAACGAATGGATGTCTTAAAGGAGCTTGAGGTTTCATTTGCAGGTTTTGGGACTGAGGTGCCTGAGAAAATGACTGAACAAACACCAGCAGTCATCAAATGCTTCTTCGAGTATGTTGGAAAAGAATCTGATGCGAGTGTCATTCTTAAACGTGTATATCACCTTGTTTGGTCTGGCATGATCATGGAATTTCCTGATCTTGTTGAGTGGGCAGCTGCGAAGGCTGACCTATCAAACCTCACAATTGCCCAGGCTGATGTGCTAAGAGCTCAACGGGGCGATTGAACGGCTCTATTGCATGGAGTTCATTTGACAAGAGGGTCATGAAGTGAAGAGAACTCTGGCTAATACACTATTAATTGCAATGTTAGTGTTTTCAGTTATTCCTCTATGTACTGCTGATTTCACCCCTAGTGATTATCCAAATCTAGACAGCATCTATGTTGATGTGGTCGTGATGCCCAATGGTCGAATCAATGTTACCTATTGGATGAATTTTACTGCAGCAGCAGGAGGTCTTGGTGGATTTGATCTGAGAGGGATTGCAGAGGAAACAATAGATGACTCTAGTCGTGCTTACGCTGAATGGGGTGGAAATCGCTACGATTTGCTTGTCACCAATTACGCAGATGGCTACGGCCTTGATTGGGTTCCTCGAACTCCAGAGGGAGAACAGGTCCAAGTTGTATTTGGCTATTTCAGTACAAATCGAATTATTGAGAAGACAACCTCTGGAATATATGGAGACCTTGGAGTCTTCAATTGGGCGCCTGTTCAATGGGAGATCCCAATTGATTACGAAGCGGTTCAAGTTATTTACCCCATTGAAATGAACGCATCTTGGATTGAACCATCTAATGGAGTCACTGCTGAAGGTGCTGAGTATGCTGGATATGTTGTAGACTCAAATCAAGGATTGTGGCATGGTAGCTCTCAGTCATCTTTTGAGGAAGAGAATCTTTTAGCATACCCCTATTCTGCTTCAGCTGATCCTAGATATTTTACCGTGAGTCTTGGTCAATCAAATCTCGCTGCTTATGATCACTTCAGAGTCTTTCACTATACAAACTGGAGTTTCTATGAGCCTTTTATTGAGCCTGGCGTTATAGGTGTAAATTATGACCCGATAATCAATGTTCGAGCAGATACTCAATTTGATGTCGAACTTACAGTCTATAATTACGGTGATGCAGATCTAGAGAATGTCACAATTGCCATGACCTACCCTGAGAACCTCACTCTGACGCAAGGTCTTGTTTTTCAGAATATAGGTGACCTCTCAGGTGGAGAGTTCTGGTATGAGGTGTACGAGTTCATCCCCGCTAATGTGCCTGCAGTTCTGACAATCTTGTTTCAAGTGAGTGCATCAAATCTCAACGATTCCGTATCTTTTAGTGTGGATATCTATGTGCAAGAATACATTCCACCTCTTATACCTCCAAACTTGTTATTCGGAGGTATTGCTATCTTTGTTGCTCTAGGTTTCATCGTTTACGGATACAAGAGGGTCACTCGGACATATGGTGCAAAATGGGAGGCAGATGATTCAACTTATGTTTATGAGAGTCCTGAGATTGCAATCCAGACTTTTGGTGAACCCGGGACGGTTGCAGAACTTGATCCGATTGAGTCTGCGTTTTTCATAAATACAACTCGACAAAAACTTGTGTCAATGATTCTCATGTCGTGTGTTAGAAAAGGTGCCGTAAGGGTTCTTTCCACCGACCCATTGAAGCTCTCAGTTACAGGTCTTCAGTTTCAAGATTTGACATACTATGAAGAGATGTTCATTGCGGCAATTGTTGACGATGAGCTTGATCCTGATAAAGTGGATGACATGCTTGAGGAACTAGCCGACCAGGTTCAGGAGAAAGCTTGGAGCGCAGATTTCGAATCAACCAAGGCTAAGCACGATGAGATGGTCGATGGGGCTTGGGATGAATTAGAATCTTATCCAACACTGGATGACAAAATGGATTATTACTTCAATCGACAATATCATGGTGGGGGATGGGCCTGGTATTGGTTGTACATGAATCCGCGGCATGACCATATTGGTGATGTATTTGACAAACCTGGACCTTCAATCACTCCTCCTACTGTTCCTGATTGGTTCTCAAACCTATCAGAAGCAACAGGTCACGCCATTAGCGGCGTTGGACGAGTAGTTGGTGATGTGGCTACGACTACTGGTCAGATAATGAATAATGTTGCCAATGCAATCGGCAGCGTGTTGTAGGGTGTTGGAAAAATCATCACAGAGCCTCTCAAGCCACTCATTGAGAGTACAAGTAGATGTGTGTCTCATGATGCCTGTCATAGCGCTTGTGTTTCCCATGATGCCTGTCACAGTGCTTGTCATAGTGCTTGTCACAGCGCATGCGTTTGTCACAGTGCTTGCCATAGTGCTTGTCATAGTGCCTGTGTATCTGGAGGTTTCAGATGATTGTCGGACACATATGCAACTATTTTCCATGTTAGTGATATTCACATAGGAGAAACTGGAGTTTCTGTGAAAGATCTCAAGAAGGCTATAGATTCTATTGAGGAAACTGCTAATGAGTCACCCTCTCCTCTTCTTCTAGTGACAGGCGACCTTACTGCTGAAGGTCTTCGTGAGGAATATGAGGGAGCTGCTTCAGTTCTCAACGAGGTTTCACTTCCGAAGGTAATAATCCCTGGGAATCATGATGAGAGAAACTATGGTTCAGCTCACTTCGAAGAGCTATTTGGAGACCGATTCAAGACATATGAGTCTGAACACCTAGCTATCTTTGCTGCAGACAGTGCCGAACCCGATAATGATTCTGGTCATGTTGGTAGAGTTAAATATGATGAGATTAGGGATTTCTTCAATCAGGCGAAAGACAAGGTCAAGATCTTTGCTCTTCACCATCACTTAGTACCCGTGCCTCACACTGGGAGGGAGTTTAATGTGGTTGAGGACGCTGGTGATGTTCTTGGTGTTATTGACGGAGCTAGGTGCTCACTAGTGTTGAATGGGCATCGGCATGTTCCTTGGATATGGCGTTTGGGTGAGATGGTTTTATGCAATGCGGGAACGTTACTATCACGGAGAGTTAGGGGCGCCAATGCTCAACTCCACACAAGAATCTCACTGAGTTCTGATAATGCGAGTTTCACACTTTGCTTTAAGGATGGGAACGAGCGGCTCTTCGCCGAATCTCTCCTACGTATCTGAAGATACACTGGTACCGAATTTAACGACTGGAACAACAAACGCTTTAGGCTGGCTTACTAGTTTCTAGACCGATCACAATGAACGTCGGAGAGAGATTCGTAAAACTCTGTGGAGAGATTGGACATTATACAGAAAATTCAACAGGTGTCAATGTGGTTGATGCCTATACTGGTCCTGAGGAAATTCATCCAAACAAACAGAGGAAGGATGTATCCCATCAAGACTTAGTGCATGAAATACATCAGACATTCGACGTCATGAGAGATGAGGTCGATGATCCACTTCGTCTTGACTATATGATGGGTGAGTTACATTCACTGAATGTAGTTGTTGATTGGCTTGCAGGAAAAGACATGTCTTATGCAGAGTTGGTTGAAGGTCTTTTTCACACCCCCCTGAAAAAGTTTCAAGAAGCAGAGCTTGACAAGAACATCGACCTACTTGAGGAACGAATCTCTGGTTTTCCTGGCGATGATTTGAGTGATAAGGTTACACAATTTGGTTCAGCAGGAGAGATCACTGGCCAAGAACTCCGACACATGATCGAAACAGAGCTTCAACAAAAATCGAAAGAAGTTGGTCAGATGTTCAGGAATCAGATCTATTCATTGATGGGTGCTTCAGTCCCTGATAATGGTGTTCAATATGAAGCTGTACAGAACCAACCATGGGGCGGATATAACTGGTATCAAGGTGGATTCAAGTCCCTGAACCAATTCAATATTGATGCCAAATTCAATAAAGACTCTCTATTGAATGTCATCTACCATGAGTATGAGCATCATGTATCAAACCTATGGCGTGAGAAGGCATTTCTGAATAGTAAGAACTTGGAGCTTTCCATTGTGTTGCTTCATACAGGTAGATGCGTTATTTCAGAAGGGACAGCTGATACAGCAAAGGAGTTTCTAGGTGTGATTGATGACAGTCCCAGGATGAAGGTGATGAGTACTCTTTCTGTGCTTCGTCGAATGACTGGAATCAATGCCGCAATAATGATGAATGCTGAAAGAATGACACCCGAGGAAGCTGTTGACTATATGATCACTCGATCATTTCGAACAAAAGAGTCTGCTCAACAATCAATCAATTTCATATCCCCCACAACAACTCGCTTGGCAACGGCTAACAACAGCGCAACGGCATGTTCCGCCACCGCATAGGGGGAGTAGGCGGGGACCCTGGCCACACAGATGCCGAGCTTCTCACACGCCTTCAAGTCCACGTTGTTGTAGCCGGCGCACCTCAGAGCGATCAGTTTGACACCCAACTCCGAGAGTTTGCTCACCACCGGGGCGTCGATCGTATCGTTGACGAAAACACAGATCACCCGGAATCCGGAGGCCATCGAGACGGTGTCCATGTTCAGCCTTGGGTTGAAGAACTTGAGTGCGAACCTCTCCTTGTTGCAGTCTATGAAGATGCTTTGCGTATAGGGCTTCGAGTCGAAGACCGCGACCTTCAATCTGTTGTCCGCATCATGGCTCTGCAGCTCCGCCACTATGCGGGTTTCTCGTCGGAGGTAACGGCTCATCACGGTGAGCAGGGCCTTCGAGATGGCCGGCTCCGTGTCGAGAAGCCTCTGGAAGGTCTCCTGATCGATCTCCCACAGTGTCACCGCTCCTTCCGCCCGAAGGGTGGCGGACCGCGGCTCCTGTTCGAAGAGGCTCATCACACCGGCCACCTCCCCCTCCCGCAGACGGGTGATCTCGACCTCGCTCTTTCCCCTGCCCTTCTTCAAGACCTT
>JBHLRC010000155.1:0-7155 GCA_048882965.1 Candidatus Thorarchaeota archaeon | reverse complement strand
GCAAATATAGAGTATTCTTTCATTCCCGACTCGGTTGGTTTGTATAATATAACTCTGGTACTCCATGATGCTTTTGAAAACACTGCTTCTGATTGTGTGGTGATTGATGTGCGGCTGAAGCAAAGTGGATTTTCAACCCTCGTTTTTGTGGCAGGCGTTGCTGTAGTTTCCGCGGCGGCCATACTCATATTCACACTAAGATATAAGCAAAAAATCAAAGGCGCTTGATTACCCTGCCCACCCCTCTCAGATCATGATGGTGGGATAGGCCGAGAGTCATAGTCCACTAAAGAAAAGGGGTCCTATTGACAAAGTGATGAGAGGCAACTACCCAAACAGAATACTTTGGTCAATGAGGTCTTTGACGTGGAAGACTCCTACTACATTTGTGCGTCCTGGAATCATCTTGACACCCGAGGTGAACACAATGTCCCTGTCCTTACTCACAAGACCTTCTTCATAAACAACCCGAGTTGCTTCTTTGACTATGTCATCAACACTGTCCAGATGTTGGTCATACCTTATCGGACGTACTCCCCACAAAAGTCTGAGACGCCTAGAAACTCTCTCATTAGGAGTCACAGCGAAGATATGGCATGGCGGTCTGAACTTTGATATCCAGCGAGCTGTATATCCTGTACGGGTCGAGGAGATGACACCTCCAATTTTGTCCGGTATCAGTGTGACTGCATTGTAAGTCATATTCCCTATGATCTCGACAATCATCCTCTGTGGTGAAGTGATTTCTAGTGGATCCTTTCTTTCAAGTGTCTGCTCGGTACGTCTGATAATTCTCTCCATCATCTCTACAGATTCTATGGGATTCTGACCTACAGCTGTCTCTCCACTAAGCATGACTGCATCTGACCTCTCCATAATGGCGTTTGCCACATCACTCACCTCCGCCCTGGTAGGTATCAGTTCTTCAGTCATTGACTCAAGCATGTGAGTGGCTACAATTGCTGGTTTTGCCCAGATGTTTGCCCTCTGAATTAGATCCTTCTGAAGAATGGGCACCTCTTCAATAGGCACCTCTATTCCTAAATCTCCCCGAGCTATCATCACACCATCTGACTCTTTCAGAATCGCGTCGAAATTCTCTATTGCCAGCCTATGCTCAATCTTGCTGATTATCCACGCATCTTTTGGTCCATTTGAGGTGATCACCTCTCGCAGCTTCTGTACATCCTCGGCTTCAGTGACGAAAGACAGAGCAATTAAGTCTGGTTCCAGTTCTGCTGCGAGATCTAAATCTCTGAGGTCCTCCTCTGTAGGAACAACACATGAGAGTTTTATTCCAGGAACGTTTACTCCTTTCCTGCTAGAGATTGGACCACCATGAGTGACCTTTGTGACAACCTCATTCTTTTTCTTGGAAGTCACCTTTAGCCTGACAATCCCATCATTTACAGCGATGATGTTCCCAGCTTTCACATCTTGAGGAAGCTCTTCATACGACACTGACGCTCGACTGGCATTCCCCACAAATTCCTCAGTTGAGAGGACAAACTCATCTCCTGTAGCCAGATTCACTTTGCCATCAATTTCACCAAGGCGAATCTTAGGACCTTGAAGGTCAAACAATATTGGCAAAGTGTCATCTAATGAGCGAATGGCTTCGAAGGTCACTCGTGCTTTCTTGTGATCTTCATGTGACATATTAAGTCGAGCAACATCCATGCCCGCTTCCATCATCTTCTCCAAGACTTCTTTGGATTCTGAAGCAGGTCCAATCGTACAAACTATCTTTGATTTTGTTTCATTATAGACCATTTCACTCACTTCACATATTCCGCACAACAAGCTATGTAATAGAACTTGTTCTTTAACAAAATCAATCTCTCTCGTAACAAATAACCAGTATTCCTAAAAACACATTTGTAGCTAGAAATTATGCACTGGAGAGATCCTTGACTTGGCGTGTAACTACATGAAACTCAACCAGACTCTTTCTGTACTATTACTCTCTATTCTTTTGATTACACTGATACACCCAATTCACACTATTGCCAATGAGGGTGCTGCTTCAGAACCATCGCTTCTAGATACCAACACTATATGGGTTGAATCAGATGTGGTTCTAGAACCTACGGATTACAGTGTTTCCACTACAGATGGATCTTATGATGGATACAACCTCTTCTCTGTCTATGAATACGACTTCACTCACGGAAACTACAGTAATGTAGTCCTCATCATGGATATGGATGGAAATATCATTGCGCAACATCAGTTGGGACCACAAGGAGGGGCACATTGTCCTGCAGAGTTCATAGATCCAACCACCGTACTTGTAGGAAGTAGTGAAGGTGCAAATCTCTGGCATCTTGAAAATGACACGCTGGAATTTCTAGGGTTCGATGGTCATCATGAATACGAATACAATCCTAACAACAATACGATCTTTACATTTTCGAGACTCTTTCGCACGATAGGTAGTACTGATTACCTCTTTGACACCATTCAGGAGTATACACTGAATGGTACACTAGTATGGTCTTGGGATGTTGATGATTTTGTTTCCGAAGAGTGGTGGTGCCCATATCACGATACATGGCATGCATACCGCGACATCACTCACTCAAACACGATATATTATGTCCCTGATGAAGACATAATCTATTACAATGCTAGAAACATAAACACATTCTTCAAACTGAATCACACATCCAAGGAAGTAATCTGGGCATTGGGTGAGCATGGTGACTTCACCCTCTACGACTTACAAGGCCGGGTACGCAACAATCTGTTCTATCACGCACACTCAGTTGAGCCGGTCGATGACAACACGTTCATTCTATTTGACAATGATTTGCACAATCAGTCCGATGTGAGTAATCAAGTATCAAGAATGGTGGAAATCACAATAGATGAAGAAACAATGACCGCCAATGAGACTTGGTACTATGACGCTCAAGGTACTATCTACAGTGCTGGTTGGGGCGATGCTGATAGATTACCCAATGGAAATCGGCTTGGTTCTTGGGGTTATCCCAGCTCTAAAACTGCTCTGATTGAAGTCAATTCCACACATGAGGAAGTTTGGAGGGTGAATTTTGACTACACCTCGAGCCACTATTTTGGTGTCTACCGAGTGGAACGTTTCAGAGAAACACCTAGTCTCAGTTCTCCCGATGACATCGTAAGTGCAAACACCTCCTTTACAATGTCTTGGGATGCATGGTACAATTATCGTAACAAAGAGGATCTCCCAGGGAATTATACTCTCTATATTGATGAATCTCCATCACAGACAGGTCAGTTTACCTACATGAAATATTGGCACCCCTCAAACATCACCATAGACACGGGCTCTCTTGGTCTAGGTATGCATAATATCACCCTAGAGATAGACGATGGGTATGGGCATAAGAACTCAGACTCCGTGGAAATCAATGTGGAGACCTTCCATATTTTCAGGTCCGGATCCACCTCGATAGAAAAAGGACAAACATCATTTCTGCCAACATGGAGCGGTTTTACTCTACAGGAGATGTTCTACAACATCACACTCAATGGCTTGCTGTATGAAGAGGGTAATTGGACCGGACAAGACATAGTCCTTACTCCCGCATCGATTGACCTTGGTAATCAGACTGTCCATTTCCAACTCTTCAACGGCTCCGAACTACTCTTTGATGAAACATTCCTTTTGTTCGTATATCCAAACGAGCCCCCAGTCATTATCCCTCTGCAAGCTTCTGTAATAGATATTCCCTGGGGTGACTCTCTGCTGCTCTCTTGGAATATCTCTGACGCATCTCCTCAATCTTGGATTATCCTTTTGGATGGAGTGGTAACGGGTACTGGTGATTGGGACGATATGAACTATGTTCTTGAATGGGATGTACCAGTCTATCCCGAGGGTCTGCATAACGTGACTCTGGTAGCCTACGACCTTACAGGCCAGTGGGCTAAAAGTGAAACTAACCTGACTATCAATACCCCTCCTAATCCCTTCATTCTTTCTGGTCCTGATGACCAAGTCATTACATGGGGAGTATCTGATGTGTCATTTGATTGGGAAACATATAACGCCGAAACTTGGATTCTCTTTCGAGATGGTCTACAGCTCGCAAGTGGCGCTATCACTTCTTCGATTCTGACTTATTCGATAACAGACTGGTATACTGAAAATTGGTTGGCAGGAACATACAACCTAACTCTGATTGTTACTAAGGATGATAATACTGCATCCCACACCTTCTGGCTTGAAATTCGGATTGATTCTGGTGACTCATATGCTGATGCTGTTGTTGTTGAACGGTCTGCCTCATATCTCTATGGCAATAATTCAATAGGCGCCCCTGATGGCCTTGTTTCAATAATCTATATGGATTATCAAAATGGATACCTTACTCTGGACATGGGCGAAAATGAGGAGATAATTGATGGATCGGGTAATGACTTTGTTATTTATGCTGATGGTGGTGAATACTCGGTCTCTGTAACAAACTCTCTCTCTGAGCTTTTCACCTATATTGGCTTAGGAGTCGGTAATACTCCATTTGACTTACAGACTGTGAGTATCTCTGAGGCCAGATATGTACGGATTACTTATTCAACAGGAGATGATATAGAACTGGATGCTATTGATGCAGTATACTACAACACTCCCCCACGTGATATGAATAATCCCACTCTCTCACCAGCTGAGGAAGAATACAGAATACCGATTGGGTCAAGCGTTATACTCACTTGGGTTGCATATGACCAGACACCATATGACTATGAGATATACGTCAATTCACAGTTAGTGAGCACTAAGATCTGGAATGGTTCGGATATTCAATACCTTTTCGAACCAACTTCCTCAGGTGAATGGAATGTGTCCCTCATTGTCTACGACCTCTTTGGTAACTCTGCTCAAGCTACTATCCTTGTCGAAGTATACAATCCTAACAATTACATGGTTCTCTTGATTGGTGGCGTGACAGGTATTGCTGCTAGTGTTATCTTTGTGGTCTTTATAATTCATAGAAAGTCAAAGGCACCCTCTTGATGAAAGTCCTAGGTCCACATGGATTGACATAAATCATAGTTACTCATCATTATCTCCGAAGTTAGGTGATAGAATTTGGTAAAGATAAGTAAGATACATTCACTTGAGATTCTTGACTCGCGAGGAAATCCAACTCTCATGACAAAGGTCATGCTTTCAGATGGGACCACCGGAGTCGCTAAAGTTCCCAGTGGTGCGTCAACAGGCATCCATGAAGCTGTTGAGCTGCGAGACGGTGGCAATCGCTATGGCGGAAAAGGAGTCACTCAAGCTGTGAAGAATGTTAATTCTGTTCTTGCTGATGCAATGAAATCTGTTGATCCACTCGATCAGAGGAATGTTGATCAGGTCCTATTGCAGACTGATCCGAGTAAAGGAAAGGGCAAACTGGGGGCCAATGCCATCCTCTCTGTATCTATGGCATCTGCAGTAGCTGCAGCATCTCATTTGAAGCTACAGTTATTCGAATATTTGAGAAAGAATGTGGTTGGGAAGGATGCGAAGTACTTGTTACCAGTCCCAATGTCCAATGTCATCAATGGTGGTGCACACGCTGGTAATGAGTTGGCTATCCAGGAATTCATGATCCTCCCTGTGGGGGCTAAGACCTATCCCGAGGGATTGAGATGTGTCAGTGAGGTATATCATATCCTGGGAAAGAGAATGATCAAACATTATGGAAGGATGGCTAAGCATGTTGGAGACGAGGGTGGATTCTGTGGGTTTGGATTGAAGGGCACCACTGACGCCTTCGAGGAGATCATGGGCGCTATCGAGGAAGCAGGTTACACCCCTGGAAAAGACGTGGTACTTGGTATAGATGCGGCAGCCAGCGGCTTTTTCAAAGATGGTAAGTATAAAATTGATGGAAAGACACTGGATTCCTCTGAGCTTCTTGAAATGTATCTTGACCTCGAGAAGACTTTCCCGCTTCAGAATGTTGAAGACCCTTTTGATGAAGAGGCTTTTGATGAATTCGCTGAATACATGACAAAAACGAAAATTCAGGTTGTCACAGATGATCTAACAGTTTCAAATCCTGAGATAGTGCGGAGAGCGATCAAGGATAAGGCTGGAAATGCTCTGCTCCTTAAAGTAAATCAAATCGGGTCTGTGACAGAGGCAATTGAGGCAGCGAAAATAGCTAATGATGCGGATTGGGCAGTTGTCGTCAGTCATCGGAGTGGCGAAACCGGAGACACCTTCATCTCAGACCTCAGTATCGCACTAGGTACAGGACAGCTTAAGACAGGAGCTCCAACACGAAGCGATCGCGTTGAGAAGTATAATAGACTCCTAGAGATTTATGATCTTCTTGATGGAAAGTGCGGCTATCCTGGCTCTGAGTTTAGAACTACCTGGAGGAACTATTGAGGATGAGTGACAAGAGAACCGCTGTTCTTTTTGTCATGGATGGTCTGGGCGATCGTCCCCTAAAAGAACTGGCCGGTCAAACCCCCCTTCAAGCAGCTAAGACACCTACCTTTGACAGACTTGCAGCTGAAGGCCAGAATGCCCTCATGAACGTGATCGGCCCGGGACTCACACCCGGCTCAGATACTGCACATCTTGCTCTCTTTGGCTATGATCCGTTCACTGAATATCCTGGCAGAGGTCCGTTAGAAGCTTTTGGAGCAGGGCTGGCTACAGAACCTGGTGATGTTGCATTCAGATCGAACTTTGCCACGGTTGACTCTAACATGGTGGTATTGGATCGGCGAGCTGGCAGGACTTTTACCCCCGAGGAACAGGCGGAGCTTCAAGCTGCACTTGATGGGATTAAGATTGACGGAGTGACTGTTCGATTTGTAGCAACAGTGGAGCATAGAGGAGCTCTAGTCCTTAAGGGTGAGGGTCTCTATGCGGAGATTAGCGATGCTGATCCCCATGAAACAGGGAAGAAGATACTGACTGTCCACGCACTCAAACCCGAGGCGGAGAAAACGGCTTATGTGGTCAATAAACTGATGCGTGTAGCACACGAACAGATGAAAAATCTGGAAATCAACAAGAAACGTGCAAAGAAGGGTATACCTCTTGCTAATGCAATCCTTCTCAGAGGTCCGGGTAAACATAGTGATGTTCCTCCATTGCCTAAGAGATATGGAATTAAGGCGGCAGCGCTTGCTGGTGGTGCACTCTATATTGGAACT
>JBHLRC010000154.1:0-7175 GCA_048882965.1 Candidatus Thorarchaeota archaeon | reverse complement strand
AACGAGTGACTACATCGTTCTCTTTCAGTCTCTTGGCTCTGAAGTGAATGGTGGTGTCTGGCTGATCAAGGTCCTTCGCGATTTTCGTGAAGGGGGTTTTTGCATCTTTTTGTAGGATACGAATTAAGTCTCTATCTAGTTGGTCCATTTTCTAGATACCACCAGTTTCGTCAGAAGGGGTTCTTGCGCATTCAATAACTTCTCAGACTGCGTTATTAAGGATTGTTTGTACTATTCGCAACTTTTGATAATCTGATTGAGAATGATTCTATAAATTGAAATTAAAACAATCATAAAAGATGAATAATCTTGTGATTCTCACAATACAGAGTCACAGTGTTGCCAGAATCTCAGGGGATATGGTGAATGCGTAAATCAGAGTCCACAGTACGACCCACAACATCAGATAAGATGGTAGTGAGTTTGTGACCATCTTCTGAGTCCCACCCAGAGTTTCAAGGTCAATCTCCAATAGATATCGAATAACAAAGAGGGACAGGACATACACAAGAAAGCCAAAGATCACTCCACGGGTCCCCCTGAATGCAGGTCCAGCAATACCACAGACTAAAGCACTGATGATAGCAAAGAAGATCTTCACATAGTACTGTTGGTCATTTGGACTGTCAGCCCATCGTCCAAACATACGATTGAAGAGGTTCTTTAACGGAGTGATATCCATAGTCAAACACAGCCTGTTTGATGGCTGGTTCAATCGACGAGGTTATAATCATGTCGGTTTGAGTGCATGGTGACAAGATATGAAGGACTCAATGAGTAACGTTGACATCAGACTCATCTTACCAGAGCTAATTAAGGCCGCAGAAGGTGCATTCATCAAAAATGTGTATCAGTATGGAGATGTCATAGTTCTCAAAATCTATCAACCCGGTGGAGGTACGTCACAACTACTAATTCATCCAGGTCACCGAATTCATCTAACAGAGTTCACTCGAAAAGCACCTCGAAATCCACCAAAGTTCTGTTCAGTTTTGCGGAAGTACCTTCGAGACAAACGGATAAGCTCAGTGAAACAACACGATTTGGACAGAATTGTTGTCATGGAGGTTGGTGATGACGATAATACCTACAAATTAGTCGCAGAATTATTCGGTAGTGGGAATCTGCTTCTTCTTGATCCTGATGACACGATTTTCGTAGCTTTGCGATATAGAAAGATGAGAGACCGTGATGTTGTACCTAAAGCCAAGTATGAGTTCCCACCACCGAGGGGGACAGATGTCCTCACACTAAAGACGGAGTTGTTGAATGAATTAATCTCAGACTCGAATGCAAATATTGTCAGAACTTTGGCGAGTCGGCTTAACCTTGACTCGTTGAGCTGTGAGGAGATATGTGCTTTAGCTGGAATCTCTCCGAAAGCAATGGTCAATGAGATGGACAATCAGACCCGTTCAGACCTTCTAATGGGATTGAGTGTGTTCGTAGAGAGACTGAAGGCTGGAGTAAATGAACCAAACATAGTTCTGGATGATGAACCAGTTGAAGACGATGAACCTGAGTCTATTGCATTCTTGCCATTTCGTTTCGAACTTTACAAAGACCTCCCTGTCGAAACCTTTGAAACGTTCAGCAAAGCAATTGACGAGTTCTCGGGTGTTTCTGAGAGTGAGTTAGAAGACACAGCAGAACAGGATGCGTTTTCTAGGGAACAAAAAAGACTCCAGAAAATAATAGACAAACAGAATGAGAGTATAAGTAACCTAGTAGCGAAGGCAAAGGATCTCAGAACTAATGGCGAGCTAGTTTATTCTCATTTTACCATTGTGCAGGAGGTTTTAGAAACTGTCACAAAGGCAAGATCTGGTGGAATGGAATGGGACGAGATCATCGCCAAGATTGAGGAAGGACAAAAACAGGGAATTCCTTCAGCACAGGTAATTCAACGTATACTCCCCTCTAAAGGCCAAATTGTAGTTAAGTTGAACGGAACAGATGTGACTCTGGACATCAGACTTTCGGCGCAGGATAACGCGTCACTGGCATACGACCAAGCCAAAAAAGCCGAGTCCAAAGTTGAAGGTGCAAAGAAACAGATTGCAAAAACAAAGGAGAAACTTGAGAAGCTGGAGTTGAGAGCCCCAAAGCCTGAAGCTCAGAAGGCCCCTGTGAAGAAAAGGAAGAAAAGATGGTATGAGAAGTTTCGGTGGTTCATTTCATCTGAGGGCTTTCTTGTACTGGGTGGTCGGGATGTTAAAAGCAACGAAAATCTAGCAAAGCGACAGATGGGACCGAATGACGTGTTCCTGCATGCCGCACTGCATGGAGCTCCTTACACAGTCATCAAGGTACCGGATGAGCCCCCGGGCGAACAGACATTAGAAGAAGCGGCTCAGTTCGCAGTCACTTTCTCAAGAGCGTGGCAGGATGGATTGTCCAATGGTGATGCGTACTGGGTAAATCCAGAACAGGTCAGCTTCAGTCCCCCATCAGGAGAGTACCTGCCAACTGGAGCAGTGATGCTGTATGGAACCAAGAACTACATTCGCAAGGTACCAGTGGAGCTCGCAGTAGGAGTCATCATTGAAGAGGAGTTTGCTGTTCCAATCTCCGGACCACCATCTGCAGTCACTAGTCAGACAGAGTTCTATGTACGCGTTGTGCCTGGTGATACGAAGAAGGGGCAGCTAGTGAAAGAGACGCTGAATAGACTCAAACAACTAGTACCTGAAGAGCAGGCAGTTTTGGTGAGCCAGATTCCGCAGGAAGATATGATGCGTGTTCTACCTACCGGAGGCGGACAGATAGAGTAGCAGAAAACATTGAGTATTTTCGTTTACAATGATACAGACACATTTAAAATCAGAGGGAACGGTGTCCAGCTTGAGATGACACTCTGCCAGTTGGCTGAGCGTCTGACCAACTTCTGAAAAACTGAGGTATAGCAAATGTCTGACTCCTCTCATTCAATGTATGTGAGAGACATCATGTCTGTAAATGTCGTCACAATGCCGCCAGATGCAACTGTCTTTGATGTTGCAACATCCATGACAAAGATGGATATTGGTTCTATAATCATCGTGGATGAAGATCGTCCACTTGGTATCATAACTGAGTCGGATATCGTAAGACGGGTCATATCTGATGAAAAGGATGCAAAAACAACGATTGCTAGAGATATTATGTCATCACCAATTATACATGTAGAACCAGGTACCGCACTGACCGAAGCGATGCGTGTGATGGCTAGGAGCAACATTCGTAGAGTAGCAGTTTTGAAAAACGATTCCTTGGCGGGAATCATCACTTCAAGAGACCTACTACGATGGTCCCCCGAACTCATTGATATCCTTGTAGAGTCACTACGTCTACGAGGGGAGAGTGTAAAAGTTAATGATGAGGAAGAGGACGAGGATATTGCATACGGAGGCGAGTGTGACAGCTGTGGTGAATACTCAACTGATTTGATTGAGGAAGACGGCGAGTATCTGTGTGAAAATTGTCGTAGTTAGTTGGTCACGCACTCATCAACCAACTTGGATTGTGTGCAAACCGGTGTATTAGGAGACTATTGTCATGAAAGTGAGCCAAATAATGGTCGAGCCTGTAACGATTGACAAGGACCAGAGATTGTCCTATGCGCTCGAACAGCTAGAAAAGAAGGGTGTAGAAAGACTGATTGTCGTTGAAAATGGCAATGTTACAGGAATTTTGACATACGCTGACATTGCTGATAGATTGGGTGTAAGCAAGGTAGTAGCCCTGTCAATAAAGAGACTCCACGTATCCAGTGCAATGACTGATACTGTAATTACAGTGGGTCCTGATGATGAGGTTACCGATATTGCCCAGCTCATGGTTGAACGAGGAATGAGTGGGTGCCCTGTTGTAGATGATGAAGGAAACCTAGTTGGGGTGATTACAAAGGTACAGATTTCCGAGTTGGTTCAGAAATTCAATGACATAAAAGTAGAAGAGCTCATGACTAAAGAGGATATTCTTCAGGTCAATCCTGTATCACGTCTAGTGAAAGCTAGAGGGGACATGCTAGTAGCAGGATATTCAGGTATGCCTGTCACTGATGGTGGTCGTGTGTTGGGATTGATCACCGAACGGATGGTCGCTGAGGCTATGGCTAGGTTCACAGTAGAGGTGCCAGACAAACATCGTGCAAACCAAGTCAGGCAAATCAGGGTTGTAGATGCAATGCTTCAACAGCCTCCAATGGTGACAGCGGATGAATCAATAGCCGCTGCGTCAACAAAGATGCTAGACGCAAAGCTGAATACCTTGCCTGTCGTAGGTAAGGGTAATAGACTTGTAGGGATGATTAGCGCAACAGATTTCACACGATTTGTTGCAAACAAGTTTAAGGTCCCTGAAGCATCTGAATAGGGTGAGTCAGCGTTGTACGACGCTGGCAATACCGGCGTTGATGTCATATGACGGTTGACTTGGTCCTCAAAGATGGTATTTACATAGAGAATGGCAGAGAGACCGTACGATCAGTGGCAATAGATGTTGGTAAGATTGAGGGGGTCTACAAACATGGGAACGAACCACCATATCGGGACTCCATTGATTGCAGGGGATTCTATATTCTGCCAGGCATGATTGACATCCATGTTCACCTTCGAGACCTCAAACAATCAGATCATGAGGACTACGAGAGTGGTACGATGGCTGCTGCGGCTGGTGGTGTTACAACAGTCGTAGATATGCCAAATTCAGACCCTCCTGTTTTGGACAGGAAAACACTGAATGAAAAGATCGCTCGAGCCCAAGAGTCGAGTTATGTGAATGTTGGATTCTATGCTGGAATACCCCGCAACATAGAAGACTTCGATGTCCAAATGCTTCGAGATATCTTAGGTTTGAAAGTTTATCCGCATAAGCCTCTTGACAGGGACGTGGAATACACAAGGGAAAGAATTAGAGAGTGTACTAAATTAGCTGTCGCAAGCGAGATTCCATTATTGTTTCATCCAGACATGCCAGCTAAGAGTACAGTTCCAAGGAACATAGAAGAGTTCTTTCTCGCTCATACCTGTGAGGATGAAACAAAATCTGTCCAATCCTTTATCGAGGCAAAGATCGAGTATGAAGCAAGATTGCATGTTTGTCATGTAAGTTGTGCAGCCACTGCCAGACTAATCCAAGAAAATCGTGCAGAGGACACGCTCACAGCAGAAGTCACACCGCATCATCTATTTCTCTCAGGTGGTGATTTTCCACAGGATAATGGGGTAGCCAAGATGCTTCCACCCTTGAGATCCCCCTACGATAACAAGATGTTAATGAAGGCCCTCTGTCAAACTTGGGCAATTGACTGTGTTGCCTCGGACCATGCACCTCACAAGAAATGGGAAAAGACAGCGCCATTTCTGAAGGCAGCCTCAGGAATACCTGGTCTCGAAACGACTGTACCATTGTTGCTGACAGAGGTCTTTGAGAAGCGGATGGATTGGATTGACTACCTGAGAGTGTGTTCATCAGCACCGGCAAAAATCCTTGGGCTTGAAACAAAGGGCATTCTCACAAAGGGGTATGATGCAGACATCATACTTGCCCGCATTCAAGAGGGCACAATCTCAGGCAAGAACTTTTTCTCAAAAGCCAAGATTACCCCCTTTGAAGGTAGACGAATCTTAGCCCGAGTTGTCACTACGATTGTGGGAGGAGTGGTTGTTTTTGATGATGGCGAGTTCGTGACCGGACCAAGCATTGCAGGCATAGCACCAGTCCAGAAATCCTGAAGAGTGGAAGATAAATAACGATTGACTCGCACTGATAGATTGAGTTGATGTCTGGTGGATTACACATATTCTGATGATGAGGGAATCTTTCTTGTCAATCTGGCTAGAAAAACCGTGGAGGAGATAGTAAAAACTGGTCAGAAACCAAACGTTCCAGTGGACACACCTGAACACCTACGAACCAAATCGGGTGTCTTTGTCACACTAAACTCAATCCGAGGAGGGCAAGTCAACCTGAGAGGATGTATCGGTCGTCCGTATCCATCATTTCCACTTGTTGAAGCCACCATTGATTCTGCTGTCGATTCAGCAATTAATGACCCACGGTTCCCAGCTGTGACCTCGAAGGAGCTTGATACAATTATTGTTGATTTGAGTGTCTTGACACCACCAAAGAAAATCGAGTATTCAAAGCCTGAAGAGCTATTGAACCTTGTCAAAGTGGGAAGAGACGGATTAATTGCTGTAAGAGGTATGTTCCGGGGCTTACTCCTCCCTCAAGTTGCTGTAGACTGGAAGTGGGATACCAAGGAGTTCTTGGAACACACATGTAACAAAGCAGGACTACCATCTAATCTGTGGAAGGACCATGAGACTGAGTTTATGTCGTTTCAAGCTGAGATTTTTGGTGAGGAGAATCCAAGAGGAAAGATCCTCAGAAACCCTAAACATCCAAGGTGTGATTGAATGAGATTTGGTAATCTCCCTCCTGATGTAATAGAGGCATTGAAGAGATTTCTAGAGGAGGATGTCAGGTCAGGAGACATCACAACTCAATTAACTGTGCCAAAGGAAATCACTGCGCTAGCTACGATTTACGCAAAGGAGCGGTCAGTCCTGGCAGGTATCGAAGAGGTGGCTGCAATCGCTGACTTCTCTGGATTGACCTATGAAGTTCTAGCCTATGAGGGGAACTGGGTTGACCCTCAGCAACCAGTGATGCGTCTAAAAGGCTCAGCGCAAACTCTGTTGACAGTTGAACGTGTGTGCCTGAACATCGTTCAGAGAATGAGTGGAATTGCGACCAAGGTCTATAACATGGTCAGTGCTGCAAGAGAAGTGAATCCTAAGATCAAGATTGCAGCAACTCGAAAGACAACTCCAGGATTCAGATTCTTCGAGAAACGCGCAGTCGTAGTAGGCGAAGGAGACCCACATCGATATGCGCTTGATGACATGGTCTTGATAAAGAACAATCACATAACAGCAGCAGGAGGGATTAGGGAGGCTGTTACTGCAGCCAAAGAAGGAATCTCTTTCAGTAAGAAGATTTCATGCGAAGCTCGCACCCTTCAGGAAGTCCAAGAAGCGATTGGGGCGGGAGTGGACATAGTTCTTTTGGACAACTTCAAGCCAAAAGATGTAGGAGGTCTTATCGAAGTCCTCGAAGCAGACGGCACACGTGACAAGGTGATACTCGAGGTTTCGGGAGGAATAGATGAAGATAATGTAAGGGAC
>JBHLRC010000153.1:0-7241 GCA_048882965.1 Candidatus Thorarchaeota archaeon | reverse complement strand
AAAGTCGACATCAAAAATTCGAATGACTACACTCTCAAACTGCATGAGTGACAAGTCTAGATAGAAGTTAAAAAGATAGGGTTACTTGGATCCCTCTGCAAGATGCTTTCCTGCAGCTTCAAACATTTCGAATACTCCCTGACCGCTTTTTGCAGAAACCTCGAATAACTGTGCGTTGAACTCGTCTGCAAACTCCTGTGCATCCTCACGAGTGACTCCCATGCCCTCTATCCGTTCATCGATTTTATTACCCACAAAGAAGATGTCGCAATTGGGAACTGCAGCATGTAGTCGATCAATCCAATTTCGTAGTCTATGAAGGGTAAAGGCTCGATTAACATCATACACTGCTATCCCCAATCTAGAACCAATGAAATAATCTGATATGACTTCCTGGAATCTGGGTTGTCCTCCGAGGTCCCATAAAAGGAGAGTAATATCGGTAAAACCTACACGGACCTTTTTGGTCGCGAAGTTGACTCCAATGGTCATCTTCATTTTCTGATCGAAGCGGTCTTCCGTATATCGAACAGCCAAACTCGTCTTGCCTACGCCTCCCTCACCAATGAGTACTGTCTTGTAGACTGGCATACGAACACTCAATTCTGGAGGCTCCGGATAGAGGAGGCCACCATCCTGCTCATATAGCTTTTTGGTCGATATGTTATGTCTGAAAATGCTCATTCACTGTAGATAAAAGGTCCCTTCTGCAACTAGCCTGACTTTACCTGAAACATGTACTTCAGACATGCTCACATTTGGAACACGTACAACCAGCTTACTTGGTCTTTCAATTTCATATCCTTGCTCAATATTAATGGGTTCTCCACGTTGATGATTCTTTAGAACATTGTACTTCTCTAGGTATGCTCCCAATGGTCCTGCTGCACTTCCAGTTGCAGGGTCTTCTACAACTCCAACCTCAGGTGCAAACATCCTGACATGAACATGAGAATCAGTGAAAGTGGTTTCAGTTGAGAATATCAGGACTTGTTGAGTTGGTAGGTCTCTTAGATCTGATTGAAAACGTGATGTAACCGGAGCTGCTCTCTTTACAGCAGCAATGGACTTGATTGGAACAATCAAAAATGGGAAACCCGTTGAAACAACCTGGACAGGTGAATCCTGTATGATGTCATCTTCGCTCAGTCCAACAGCTTCTGCAATACTCTTGATTTTGTCTACCTGACCCTCAAAAGATGGTTCGGGTTGTATCATTCGGACATTATTATTGTCCAAGAAATCAACACGGATAGGTCCAACTCCTAGCTGAAGTAGTGCAGAGTTCTTCTCAGAATCTATCAGACCTTTGTATTTGATGACATACGCGGTACCCAGAGTTGGATGTCCAGCAAAAGGTATCTCAGCTGCGGGTGTGAAGATCCTTACCCTAGAAACACAGCCCTTTGTGGTTGGTTCATTAATGAAGGTTGACTCTGAGAAATTCATCTCTAGAGCCATACCCTGCATATCTTCCAGAGTTAGAGATTCATTAGTTTTAGAATCCCAATAGGTGGCCAACTGATTTCCACCAAAAGCCTGACGGTCGTCAACAAACACACTAGTTTGGACATATGGAAACTCTCGCATGATTGCAGGAGAGTTACTCCAACTTATGCAGCTTACGGTGTACGAAAGAAATCAGCACTTAGCCTTGTCCAGCTCACCCTGACAGATTTGTTTGTCTTGATCATCAGCAATAGCGTCAATGGCTTTTTGAGCAGTTTTAACCCACTTCTTACACTCGTCTTTATTCCCAGCCGCCGCGTGGGCTTTTGCGAGTGCTTCATAGATGAATGGCATGTCCCAATCTTTCCAATTCTCATCGGTCTTCTCAGCTTCTTTTGCGAGCTCGTAACCTCTGTTTGCGTGGAAGAGTGCAGCCTCACCTCTTTTCATGTGTGCGTAAACTCTTGCAAGCATGTACTCTGCTCTTACTAAGTTGACCTTGGTTCCAACCTTACTCCAATGATACCTCGCAGTATGAGCCATATGCATGGCTTCTTCAAGCTCCTCCTTCGTCGGATTATCATTATCTAGAGCTGGCCAGATTCCATTGTTAGTTTCTTTCGCAATCTTAGTATGAAATTCCTTTAATGTCATCTTTTTGTCGTCTGACATTCGTTTATCTCCTATATTTATCAAACATCTCCTTGAATATATATTTAACGATAGTTAAACCTGAAACTGATGGTTACGGATAGTAACATCTTGTGACCCTATGTTGTGACACTCCTTTATATACCAGATTTGAATTGTATTAGGTAGAAAGACACGACGCTGACGCCATCATGAGTTGTACTCTAGATTTAGCGAAGGCGTTAACTCGGGTTGGATATAATGAAACCGATTGATGAAGATGTAACTCCACCACCTGATGACATGCCAGATGATGTCGAGGATGTGGAGGCTAAAATTAAAATAGAGGTTAGACCTCGGCGAAGAGGTGCACGTAGACGTAGAAGGTCCAAGTTACAGCACTATGGCTCAATGGTGAGTATGGTTGCATGGTTCGGATTTCTGCTTATTTGGTTATTTTTCTATGCCAGTGGATATGGACTTTTTCAGAACATAGCTGTTGTTTTCATTGCACTGTTGGTTGCAATGGCATTTAACGCAGTACTGTACATTCCATTTGATGAGGGATGGAGAACTCGAACTAGTGTAATTAGTGGTGTGATCTGGATAATCTTCCTAATAGTCTGGTTTGTCTTCTTTGCTTCTGGATTTGGAATTTACGAAAATATTGGCATCGCGCTTGCTTCTCTGCTAATCATCGGGGCAGTCAATGTGACAGTCTGGGTTCATGGACCCGGCGAAGAGAAAGGTGCTCGTATCAGTGCCTTAGGTGGAATTGGCTGGTTAACTTTCCTCGTTCTTTGGCTTCCCTTTGCCAATGACTTTGCAGCCATTTATCCAATCAATGGATATCAAAACATTGCCATTATCCTCGCTTCATTCCTGATAATGCTCGCTGTTGTGATTTCACCTTGGGGTTCCGGAATATCAGTTGAGATTGAGGGTCAAACAGCGGGTCTTTGTTCTCGAGTAAAGTGATCAACGGCTGGATTTGTACTCTGGCTCTTGTTCATCATCCTCTGGATGTGGTTCTTTGCTGGGAATCCACTCTATGGATTAACTGTTAACCATAATGTAGCAATACTTCTACTTTCATTTGCAGTGTTTGCTGCAATCATGCTTGGAACATGGTTACCCTGGGCACGACGTAGGGGAGAAGGTCCTGAGAACTGGTGGGCTATTGGTCTTGCATTTGTCTGGATCATATCTCTGTCATTGTGGTTCTGGTTCTTTGCTGGCGAATTTAATGAGTACCAGAACTTCGCAGTATTTCTGGTTTCACTCCTAATCATTGCTGCAATAAGCGGTGGTGCTCAGTGGAAAAGGATTCGGGACTTTGAGTCCTTGGACTGGGATGACTAAGAACAATCCCATTGCTAGGATGGCAGGGGTTCCCTGCCTTCCTTGTCATTTTCTTTTTAATATGCAAGCCATCCGCCATCAATGGCAAGAGTATGACCTGTGATGTATTTTGCATCATCACTTGCTAGGAAACAAGCGCCACCACGTATCCACTCATTCTCCGCAAACATTGGCAGAGCAGTACGTGGTTTAATCATTTTCTCGCTAATCTTCTTATCAGTCATCGCATCAATTGACATAGCAGTTGGGAAGAAACCCGGCGCAATTGCATTCACACGGATGTTATATTTTCCGAGCTCAACCGCTAACGCCTTTGTCAACGTGACCACGCCTCCTTTTGAAACGTAGTAGCTAATCTCCGTGAACTCCGTTCCTCCAAATCCGAAAGTTGAAGATATGTTTATGATTGATCCTGATTTCTTAGGTATCATTACTTTCGCAACCTCACGTGAGGCAAGAAATGCAGACGTAAGGTTGACATCCATCACTGTGTTCCAGTCTTTAAGCGTCTGTTCAATCAACGGTTTGACAATGTACATTCCTGCATTATTAACCAATACATCAACAGTCCCAAGCTCTTTGACAGTGACATCAACTAAGTTGATGATCTCTGACTCTTTAGAAACATCCGTCTTCACAGGAATTGCTCTCACTCCATATTTGGAGGAAACGTCGTTTGCTACCTTCTTTAGGAGTTTCTCTCTTCTAGCTCCTAAGACAACATCGGCACCTGATTCAGAGAACGCATGAGCAAACTGCTCTCCGAGACCAGCAGATGCTCCAGTGATTATTACAGCTTTTCCATCCAGATTATATTTTGCCATCTTAAACACCTCTAGAACCATCGGGTAACACTACACAAGTAGACTCCCTATTAAGTTTCGACTTATTCGGGAGTAGGGAGATCACAAGGTTCTATTTGTGCTGCTTGCGTGATTGGTTGTTTCCGTAGTTGGTACAATCTGAAAAGACCAATTGGGAGGACGATTATCAACCAGATTATGATATCTCCAACCGTTGATAGTAGAATGTTGGTAGATGAGGGATCAAGCCACATCTGACCAAGCTTCATCATTTTCACGAGTGGGAAAACTAGTATAAGTCCGAAGATTCTCTTCAACTGAACTGAGTTTACTCTACAAGCGAGTCTAGAACCAAATTGAGCGCCGATGACCATCCCCACGCCTAGTGCGATTGCGTAGTATGGATTGATGTATCCTTGAATGTAGTTCATCGCAGTACCAGCCGAGGCTGTAAACATCATCGTAAACATGCTTGTGGCTACTGCTGCATGCATTGGTAATCCCATTAGAACAGAAAGGACTGGGACAATAACTGCACCTCCACCTATACCAAGGAGTCCCGCGGAGATTCCTCCTATAAATCCACCAAACAAGGAAATGGTTAGTCTCTTGTCTGTCAAATCTGACATATTGTAACTATCAAGTTCAGAGGTAATATCTCCCTTTTCTCGTTTTACAGCAAAGAGCATCTTAATCGCCACTGGCATCAAGGCTATTCCAAAAATGAGTCGCAATACATAGTCACTCTCAATCATTGTACGTAGAGCGACACCAATTATTGAACCTGGAGCCGTAGTTACAGCAAGAAAAAGGCCTGCTTTTGGAATAATAGGTCGGGGATTTTGCCTCCAATAGGCGAAACTACTCGCAACAGCAAGAAAGAGAGCTGCAACAAGAGCTGTGGCTGGAGCAAACTGGGCACTCAAAAAGAAAATGATCATTAATAATGGAGTATTGAATATGCCTCCACCAATTCCAACCATTGAAGAGATTGATCCGACACCAACAGCATATAGTGCAATAAAGACCGCTTCAATAATCAGTTGTTGCATTACTCGTCCTTCCGTTAGCCGCCCCGCAATCAGACTAGTACTTAAGGAGTGCTATGACGGCGTCTTTCTTTGTGAAAACCAATACATGCCACCCATAGTGACACAGAGACCGATGAATATCAAAACTGTAGCAATGTTCTGTCTGACTATATCAGTAGCCATCGAGTTGTAAATTAGACCTGCAGCTATTATGAGGAATCCGACAATAGTGACTGTAATTGCAGGTCTCGCATTGAAATTCATGAAGTCTGGAAGATTATCTTCCCTATCGATAGATGGAGCGTCGGATAACTTCACCTCGCTTTTGAAAAACCGTTTCCCATCTTCTGTCAGACTTCCCTTCAGTCTACCTTCCTCTAGAAGTTCCTCAATGATTATCCTCACTTCATCGGGTGTGATTTCCAATCTGTCAGATAAAATCTGAATCGCACTGACATTTCCCTTCAATATGAGATTCATCATCTCATCTTTCTTGTCTGACATATCTCAACCACTCATCAGGACACCAGCATGACCTGAAGCCATATGTCTTTTCCCTTAATGGCTTCTGTCAATGATGAATATCCTACAATTTTGTAGCATAGAAGACAACCTCTCCTAAACTAGTTTCATACATAGTGGCATTGGGAAAATAATGACTTAGAACACGACTAACATGCTTCCCTTCCACAATACCAAGATCTGGGAATAACTCATCGGAGGTTATTCGGATGAATTCTCCAATGGTAGGTTTCTCTGATTCTTCAAAGAATGTGAACGGCGAAAGTATTCTTAATTGCCCTTTTCTTACAAGAACTCTCTTGCATTCTGCAATAGCATCAGAAAGTATATCCAAACTTGGTACACCATGAAAGTAAATCGATGAGAAGGTTTTACTTTCAACTGGTAGTTTGCCGATGTCACTACCCACCACTTCGTAGCTTATACCCGTCTTTTTTAAAATCAAGTCTGGCCCCACAATCGATATACTAGACTCATCTGATGATAATAGTAGGTCACGGATTATTTCAAGGTCACGACTTCTCAGATGGGGAAATGCGACATAAAGTATCCGACCCTTTATTCGCTCCTCTGGTGCATTTCCAGGTAGATCATAAAGTTTCTGTGGTTTAACCTTTCTATATATGTCATAGAAATGTAAAATGGTTTCAATACTGTCTCTGAGGTTCTCTCTGAGGTGCATCTCTGCTTGAGGTCCTAGCTCATACATTCTTCTATATGGGCCCAGGGGACCTGGTTGTAGCGCACTCATCACAAGACCGTCCTCCTCCATTGCCTTCAGTAATTTTGGAAGTCTTGTCCTTCTAGGGTCCACATAACCGGTCATCGAGTAGAGGATGTCGTAAATCGAGGATGGATTGCCATTCAACTCAAGTAGTATCTTTTTAACAAGTTCAGAGCGAGCCGGCTTCATGTGGTAAGACCTCAAGTGAAAAAGAAATAGCATCATGGACTTAATATTCAGACGTTTAACGTAATATCGCTGGACACATGCGTTGATGGCTTTCCTTATTATTTACCTACAAAGAATATTGAGAGGGCGTTCTACGATGAAGAAATGCCATAATTGTGGCGCAACCATCAATGAGAATCTGTTCCGTGAATACAATGAGAGATATTATTGCATCTTCTGCTTGGATGACACAGGGAAACCACTGGATGCTAATCAGGTCTATACAAGTATCAAGAGATTTTGGCTAGAACGTGATTCTGAAGATAACGAATCAAATGAGGATAGTAGCTGAAACAAACCGAGTATTCTGATATGAGTCCTAACTCTGATTACTCTCTTCTTTTAACTCCGGACTTTTCCTGTAATCACGATGTCTAATAATTTCTGAAAAGCCTCTTGAATATTCTCTCCGGTTTTTGCACTTGTTTCAATGAATATTGCTGCTATTTTTAATTTCTTTTTGAAGGTTTCAGTAAACTCTACGCCTTCTTG
>JBHLRC010000152.1:0-7274 GCA_048882965.1 Candidatus Thorarchaeota archaeon | reverse complement strand
ATACAATCCCCCTCCCTCACTGGCTGTTCTTCTTTACAGCATTCCTTATACTCCAAGCTCGTGAAACCATCAAAGGCGCTGAGGATGTTGAGGGCGATGAGGAACGGGATGTAAGAACCATTGCTCGAGTTTATGGCTACAAAGCGGCTGCAGGAGTTGCGGCAGGTCTAAACTTCATAGGAGTAAGCACTTATTCGCTTATCTGGATTTTAGGATTTGCTAGTTGGAATCTATGGCCTTTACTTCTACTAGGTGCAGGTATTGTCATCGGTGCTGGGATTGCGCCTTTGACTGGTCCTGATAACAAACGAGCGCTTCTCATTGGAAGTACTTTGGACAAGATTGGTGCCTTAATTGGTCTGATTGCATTCGTTATTATTCCAATCTACGGAATTCTATTCTAATGTACCGTCCAAAATGTCCATACTAGCACAATCACACACGCTACTGCCACTAACGCCGCCCACAATGTCGATGTGTCATGTGCTTCCCGTATTCCGAAGATAAGCAAGTATCCTGTCCACAGGAACGCTCCTGTAGTCATTATATCAATCGTATACCAGATCCCTGAATTATATGCCCAGCTTATCACGGCTGGAGTTAGCACTGCCAGAGATCCTGGGTCAAAATTGACAACATCAGGAAACGGTGGTAATGCTACGAGAACTACAAGAACTGCCACAATCCGCACGAGAATCACTGGCATCATACTATAACCAACCACGGATAGTGTCTTCATTTTTCCTCCACTACCCCCAGTGATTTTGAATGCAAAGTGCGCGAAAATCGTTCCAACTATTAAATAGATCAGACCTATCATTATACTCGGCATTATTCCTACAAGTGCAACAATCCACGCGGCTCCTCCTTGAGGACTTGTTAACAAACTGGTTGTACCTAATTCACCAGATGTGGCATTCACAATCACATTGGTTGAAATCTTAGCTGTTAACGAGAGATATAGACCTGCGATAATCAACGCATTGATCACAATAATCACGAATGGCCCTGCAGCATCCGGTCTCTGCCCGATGTCTCGATAGGTGGCTGACGGTCTTCTAATGACCCCCCACATTCTTTCTCTTGTTCCCATGAACTTGACTTCAGGAGCATCCGGTCTCTTCAGTATTGGTAAAATCCGTTCAAGTGTTTCCTCTGCTATTTTTTCCTTACACACGGGACAAGTGGTAGCATCGGCTGGAACCGGACTATCACAGAATTCACATCGGCGCATACTTAATCTTCCTGCGTGGCTCGTATAGACTACCATACAGTTTGAAGCATATAGGCATTGTTAGGGTCATCCTCCGAAATTGCAGTGCTATCAACTTACCACATGCCGAATTTTTCGAAAACTCCACTTTTGTGAACAATCAGATATGGTATCAAAGCATCCCAGAAACTCTGGGAAATGTTCAGAATTAGTGTGTACAGTATTATGAAACCTGATGACCAAATATCACCGTATAGCATAGGGACCATGATGAGATTTGTTGGTACCATTATGCAGAGTCTTATCACCATGGCGATGATCATCACTAATGCATAGAATCGAAGTGACGCAAGTCGAGCGCCACCTTCTTCTTGTGCCGAGTATCGAACTGCAATCCATGGGATTACAATCATCGGAAAAGTGGCAAGTATCTTGAAAATAGGTCCCACCCCTGAAGGATCAAAGAAGAACAGACCTATTGTTCCTGCAATTGTAGTCGTCAAACCAACAAAATAACCGCCAACTAAGAATGCAATTATCCAGAAGAACGACACGGGGTCAAAAAATGCAATATCCCACCCGGGAATTCTTGGTATGAATGATGCGATTGGGGCTGAAGCCAGAGAAAGCGCAGCCATGATTGCAGCGAATGCAACCTGCCTCACATTCTTCTTGTCTTTTGGCATTTCAGTGAGTTCAATCTCATCAGATGAGCCATCCTCGTCCTCTTCATCTGAAACCCATTCAGAATACCCCTGGGTGGTATCATCCGTCATATGAAAGCAGCCGCATCTCTTCTCTTATTAATCTACCCATGAAACATTAGGTACTCAAAAATGAGTAAAACTACTCAGGTTGAATCCTCTAACAACCTTTCATTCTTTCCATGGAACTCCTCTGATGATGCTGGTCTGAACTTTGGACGTCTCATCATCTGGAGTAGTTTTCGTGTAGGTTCAAGCCAATCTGGGTTGATTCTCCACTCTGCCCAATCAATACCTGATGTTAATGACGTTCTACTAAGGATTAGTTGTGATGCAACTAATTCATTCATTCCATTCAGAATCGCACCTATTGTTACTGCTCCTACAATAGGCCTTTCCTGACGAGCTGCTCTCAGTAGATCCGCAGTCGTTACCCAATTCCCATCCTCAATCAAGACCTTCAGTACTCTCGATCTCACAGGGTCTGATTCCAGCGCTCCTTTGAGAGGTGCAAGATTGATTGGTTGAAGTCTACGAGCTACAACCTCCGGTCGGGACCATGCATCTGGTTCATTATTTTTGTGGAATGAATGAAAGTCCATACATGAACACCATAATCAGCTCGAGTCGAGTCCTTTTGAAACGAAGTATTATCATCAATATCGGTTGTGCATGGACAATACACAACCCTTTAAAGGAATTAAACGCAAGTCCCACTGATTCCGATGAGTCTAAGGGAGCCACTAGTAGGATTATTCAGTAGGGATTTTGTCGAACCTGATGACCTCTTATGTTGTGCCTTTGGTTTCCGAGATGCTGAAACCAAGACATACTTCTCATTGATGGAAAGTCCGAAAACCGTTGAGCAATTAGGTGAACTCCCTCATTTTATTGGAAAAGATCGAAGTACAATTCAACGCGTGCTCAACAAACTTCGTAAGAACAAACTGATTGAGCGAAAGAAACACTTCATCGAACGAGGTGGATATTACTACGAATATCACGCCATCTCTTCTGAAAAAGTTCGAAAGGAATTACTGGCTCAACTTGACCGTTGGTACGAGGCAACCAGAAGCTTCTTGAAGCAAAGTTGGGCGCAACCACCTCAGTAATAATACAACTTGAGGCTGTATTAATGTCAATTGTACCAATTCGGTCAAACACTGTTGCATTAACAACCTTTGCAGTCATTGCAGCATTAGGCATCATTGTCCGATATACAATTCAAATCCCCATTATTCCAAATGCTGTCGTTTTGACACCAGGGTTTATGTTCTCAATTCTAGGAGGCGTTATAGGAGGCATACCTGGAGGTGCCCTCATTGGAGCAATTGTAGGCCTTTCTGGAGCTCTCTCAGGTACGGAGATCCCTATCCTCCCAATGTTTGGGAACATCTGCCTGGGTATTGGGTCGGGATATGCCATCTACTTTTCAAAGCGGGACAACCTGAAATACTACATTCTCGTTATTGTTGGAAGTGGCATCATTGGCGGTTTCATTCCAACGATGACTGTCTTCTACTCCTTAATTGATCCTCTTGTTGTAAACATGATTGCCGCCTCAATTGATATGTTTCAAGCCTTTCTTTGGGCTGTTGTAGCCCTTTTTGTTGAACGGACGATTATCAGACCATTAGCAGGCGATTATCTCTACTCCGCTGTGGAAATTCAAGAACTTCCTGACCAGGAGTGTTAGCACAAGATGAACAATTCAGAGAATGGGAAAAAGACTGTGAATATTGATATCAGAAAGGACCTCTTTGGTGCTAATGAGAACGCAGCTGCAGTCAACGCTGCAATATTCAAAGAAAATGGTATTATTGCATTAGACATAATGGGGTCCGTTGGTACAGGAAAGACGCAGTTGATAGAAGCACTCTGTGAAAAATTAGGTGACAAATACAAAATACTCATGTTCGCTGGAGATTTGGCTACTAGAATCGATGCAGACCGAGTTGCTTCACATGGTGTTGATACAGTTCAAATCAACACTGGAACAGCATGCCATCTTGATGCACGGATGATTAAGGTTGCAATTCAGAAAGTTGATTTATCTAAGTATCAGGTTGTCTTTATAGAAAATGTTGGAAATCTGATATGTCCTGCTGGATATTCATTAGGTGTTGACAAAAAGATTGTAGTTGTAAGTGTGACAGAGGGGCCATATATGATTCGGAAACATCCACTTACAATTAAGCATGCAGACATGATCGTCATAAACAAGATTGACCTTGCAGATGCTCTTGAATTCGATATTGATGCCTTAGAGGCTGATGTTAGAGAAGTCGATGCTAATCTCCCTGTTTTTAGAATCAGTTCGAAGACTGGTGAGGGTATTGACAAGTTGATTGAGGCTCTGAATCTTTGATATCATGATTCCAGAAGTCTATCCAATGCTACTTTTACTCCTTGAACATGGCCAGCTCCAAGAACTGCGACTATCTTCCCGTCCACGTCATTTAGGATGAATTGTAGCGCTTTTGCTACGTACTGGTCTCTTTGTTCAATCAGTACATTTGATAACCCCGGAAACTCTGCCCTGAATTGCTCCATCAGATCATCAACGGCACCATCTTCCTTTAACATCGCAAGCAGGTCGCCAGCTCCACCATTCTCTATGTCCTTTGTTGCATCCGGTAGCATACTAGTCAACCTGTACATCTCATCCACAGGTACTTGCATCATCGCTTGAACAGTGGCACTCATTGGTCGATCAACTAAGGCTATCTTAGCTCCAATAGCTCGACCTTCTTCTATAGCTGCAAGCATCTCATCTCCAACATCAGACCCAGTGATGTCCCCAAGGCTCTTTTCCAAAATGGCTAGCTGCTGCATCAGGTCTTGTGCCATGTCGCCGGTCCCTGGTCTTATATTTTCACCATCATGAGGTGGATTCGTCAGTTGCTGGTATCTGTCATGGTCTAATTCAACCGCAACAACAACTGGTTTAGTTTCTCTGACGACTCGTCTTACCTCTTCCACGCTCTCAAGATCTGTGTGAATCACCGATACGAACACTATGCGTTCTGATGGACTTGCCACTCAAAGACACGCTCAACTTATTGGTTACACACCTAGATATCTTCTTTTTGTAGAATGTTTTTTGATAGTAAACGTTTATTGGTGAATGGGTTTTTTTAGTTCCCTGAAGACAACGAGTAGTATTAAGAGAAGGTTTTTCACAAACCTAGCGTGTACTACCAACATCAACTCTAGGGAGTAGGAAGAGAAGCATGACATCTGATCTAGAATTGGCATTTGCTAAACTGATGAATCCGCGCATGAGTGCGGGGTTATTGGTCCTTTATAGTCTGTTAGGAGACCTGAAAGGTAACCCGATTGAACCGAGAGAGGTTCGAAAAGCAGTGGATCCTCAAGTGGATGAGAGACGAGTATCGAAACAGTCTATCACTAATGCTGCCCGCCGCCTCGAGGAAGCCAACATCATTGACCGGACTGAAAACAAATATCGCGTGAACTATGGGTATCTAGTTTCAGTTCTGCTGAATACAATGATTGAGTTGACTCACCGCATCGATGACCTTGAGGATGAGATTTTTGCTCTAAAAGCAATCAATCGATGATATTTTTCATCTTCCTACTCTAATTTGAGTGAAAAATTCGTTTCGCGCAATCCAAGTAATACGCACGTTTATCTTATATCTGAAAATACGACACACAAATATCGCCACAACAATCGTTGTGGTTCGGAGGAAAGATATATGTCTCAAAAACCAACCGGAGTTATTATAATCGCACTCCTACAGCTGATATCTTCTCTAGTAGCAATTGGTGTAGGCGCATTAGCCCTTGCGGTCACACTTACACTAATGCCTCTACTAATGATATTGGCGCTGCTTCCACTGATTATAGGTATCATTGGACTAATCCTCTTCTGGGGATTGTGGACATTGAAGGGATGGGCCTGGTTCTGGACCCTATTCTTCAACTTCATTGCTGTGTTATTGGGTCTCTTTAGTTTCAGTTTTGCACCGACATTCCTGCTACAATGGGGGCTCAATGTCATCATCGTGATCTACCTTCTGCTCCCAACTACAAGAGCAGCTTTTAGGTGATTATTGATAATCAGGAGAAGAACATGAGAAGTTCTAGCTGGCTTGACTAGTTAGAACTTCTATCTACTTTTATTTCTAAGAAGACTTTCTATAGTACAAAAACAAAAGGTAAATCCTAATTGCATCTTGAAAGCCAAAAAAACATGACTCAGTATTTGATTTATCTCTAGAGATTTTAATCGCTAGCTGCTTACCCAAGTAAGTTGCTTCGTTTTCCTATTCCTTTCTTCTTAGCTGCTTCATACACTATCTTTGCAGCAGCAATGTCTTGAGCTGATAGACCTGTGGAATCAAATAGTGTAATCTCATCGTCAGATTCTCGACCTACCTTAGTGCCATTGATGATTTCTCCAATCTCACCGTGAATTGAACTCTCGACAATGAGTCCTTGCTTCAAGGCATGCTGAATTTCTCCAATCTTTTTACACTGTTCTAGACTATCTACGACAATTTTAGAAGAAATCGAAACTATTCTCGGATCAAGTTCTTGCTTTCCCGGTCCATCTGCACCTATTGCATTGATATGAAGCCCTTCATGAATCACATCCTCGTTGATAAGGGCTTTTCTGGATGGTGTAGCGGTCACAAGAATGTCTGAATGGGGGACAACATCATTCGGTGAGTAAACAACATGGACATCAATCGATAATTGTTTCGTAATTTGATCACGATATTGTTCTGCACGTTTTCTGTGAATATTCCATATCTTTACCTCTTGAATGTCAAACAATTCCTTTAGTGCTAGAAGTTGCATTCTTCCCTGAGTTCCTGCTCCTAGAATACCTACTCTCTTCGAGTCTTTTCGGGCTAGGACCTCAGCCGCAACAGCTCCAGCTGCTCCAGTTCTGTATGCAGTGATATAGGTCCCATCCATGATTGCCAATGGCATACTAGTTTCTAAATCAAGCAGAACAATCACCGCAATACCCGGAGGTAATTCTCTCTTCTGATTCTCGTAGAATCCAGAAGCTATCTTAGTGCCTATTAATCCAAAATCCTCAATGAATCCTGACTTGACATCAACCTCTCCGTTGTATTGATGGACATCCAGATGTTGAACACTTGGCATTTGGACACGTCCTTTTGCGAATGCCGAGTACGCAACCTTGACTGCCTCGATGGCTTCTTTCATTGAAAGACAAGATTGCACTTCTGATTGCGTGAGAATAATGACATCTTCCATCCATTCAACCTCGTTCCTTTATTGTAGTGATAGTCTTAGTGCAGCTATTTAGTTTGTGGGTTTCCTTCTGTGGCTAAGACCTTGGATTTTTAGGATGC
>JBHLRC010000151.1:0-7285 GCA_048882965.1 Candidatus Thorarchaeota archaeon | reverse complement strand
GCTAGTGATTTAAGCAGGTAATCTTCTATCCTACACAGGTTTCAGCAATGGTTGACTATCTTTCTAATGCACTATGGACTGATGATGAAATAGCCTTTCGAAAGGAACTGCAAGAGTTTTGCGCAAAAGAGATTGCACCTATCGCGGATGAGATAGACAAAGGTCCCTATCCGAGAGAATTACTCCGTAAAATTGGCAAGGTTGGATACATGGGTGTACACCACGACAAGTCTGTCGGGGGAACAAACAGGGGACTTTCCTACGAGATTATTGTTGCAGAGGAGATTTCTGCAGTTAATGCCGGCCTTGATATGGCCAGAATGGGGTCAACTACTCTCTATGGAATGCCTATTGCCCGATTTGGGACTGATGAACAAAAGAAGAAGTACCTAGAACCAGTTGTAGCAGGGGACAAGATTGGGTGTATTGGAATAACTGAACCTGATGTGGGAAGTGACACAGCAGGAATGAAGACTCAAGCCGTTAAAGATGGAGATGACTGGATTCTAAACGGTGAGAAGAGATTCATCACTAACGGTAGTCAGGCTGACTTCATGTGTGCATTTGCTATAACAGACCCTGATGTCAAATCCAAAGTAGGAATGTCAGCTTTCATCGTTGATACAAAGACAGATGGATTCAGTGTCGTTCAAGACCATGATCTCTTGGGTATGAAATCAGCACGAGTATCTTGGTTGAAACTCGAGGATGTTCGTGTGCCAGGTGACAGACTTCTTGGAAAAACCGGTGAAGGATTTCATATACTGATGGATGAGCTAGACTCAGAGCGTACTGCAATTGCAGGTGAGGCTATTGGTTATGGTAGGACTCCCTATGAGATTGCTGTTAAGTATTCTACCGAACGCCATCAGTTTGGCCGTCCTATCAAGGCCTTTGAAGGTGTTAGTTTCAAGGTGGCTGACATGGCCATGAAACTCGAGGCTGGCCGCGCACTAACTCTGACAGCGGCACGAATGTATGATCGTGGTGAGAATATTACCAAACAAGCATCAATTGCCAAGTTATACACAACTGAAGCAGCCGTACAAATCACCAATGACGCACTTCAGATATTGGGCGGAATGGGCTACACAACGGATTACCCTGTCGAGAGATTTCTTAGGGATGCTCGATTGATGACGATTGGTGGTGGGACTGCTGAGATTCTACGCTTTTTGATTCAACGCGAGGTCTTCAAAGAATTTTTCCCACGATAAAACGAAAATAGAAGTGAGCGTGATACTACCTGACTTATCTTGTATTTTCCAGACTCACTTCTTTTTCTTCTTGAACCAGGGAACTGCTCCACCAGCTTTCAGGATTTCCAACATTCTCTCAGGCAATGATTCCCCGTGGATGATATCACCTCTTTCTTTAATCGCGAGAGTGCCTTCAAGTAGATTGATGGTGACTGTTTCTCCATCTTTGACCAGTTTGGAAATGTTCGGAATGATAAGGAGTGGCAGTCCTATATTGAATGCGTTTCTGTAGAAGATTCTCGCAAATGATTCAGCGACGACGCAGCCGATACCACAGTGGATGAGGACCTTGGGTGCTTCCTCTCGTGATGATCCACCACCGAAATTACTACCAGCAATTACAATGTCATTCTTCTTTACTTTTGATGAAAACACTGGTCTTGGAACCTCAAATGCGTGTCTTGCCATCTCTTTGTAGTCTAGGAGTGTCAGATATTGTCCCTGTATAATTTGATCAGTATTGATGTTGTTCCCAAAGACCCATGCACGACCTGTAATGTTGCTTAACATCTTGCTTCACACACTCCTTGGGTCTGTGATGACACCTTTCAAGGCGCTCGCAGCTACTGTTGCTGGTGATGCGAGGTAAATCCTCGAATCTTGGTGTCCCATCCTCCCTCTGAAATTTCGGTTTGAGCTCGATATACAGACCTCACCTGCTCCCAATACTCCGAGGTGGCCTCCAACACAGGCTCCACATGTTGAATTTGTCACTATTCCTCCCACATCCATGAGAATCTTGATGATTCCTCTTTCTAGAGCCTCCATGTATGTCGCCTTACTTGCTGGTGTTATGATGAGTCTCACACCATCATGAACCTTCTTTCCCTTGAGGATTTCAGCTGCCACAATCAGATCGCCAATTCGACCATTTGTACACGAACCAAGGAATGCCTGATCAATTGGCACTCCTGCGACTTCATCAACAGGTTTGCCATTCGTAGGAAGATCCGGAGGAGCAACAGTCGGTTCCAAAGGCTCTTTATCAAGATCGAAGTGTAGTAATTCTGAATACTCTGCATCATCATCGCTTCTGACCTCTTTCCATTTCTTCTTTGGAGCATGGTCCTCCATCCAGAATCTGATGTTCTGGTTAAGAGGCATCGGAGCGCACTTAGCTCCGGATTCAACTGTCATATTGCACATTGTCATTCTGTCGCCAACACTCATCGCATCGATTGTTGACCCGTGAAACTCCATAGACTGATAATTAGCGCCATCTGGACCAAGTTCATTGATTATATTTAATATCAGATCCTTGCTCATCACACGATCCGGCAACTCACCTGTGACTTTAATCCGGAGTGTTTCAGGAACTCTAAACCAACACTCTCCTGTGGCAAGAATCAGTGCGGAATCCGTTGCTGCAAGTCCTGTCGAGAATGCATTGAAGGCACCATAGGTGGTTGAGTGAGAATCGCTCCCAATAATAAGCGCACCAGGAACGACAAGCCCCATCTCTGGTAAGACTTGATGGGAAATCCCACAGTCTACATCACAGAAATTAGTGATTCCTTGTTCTTTTACGAAATTTCGGTTTCTTCTATGAATCTCTGCACTATTAATATCGGAAGCTGGTGCCCAATGATCGTTAACAACCAATACTCTGTTTGGATTCCAAACTTTTTTGAAACCCATTTCATCCAGAATTGGGAGAATTCTAGAACCAAGAACCTCATGTACCATCAGGAGATCAACACGAGCTTGTACAATCTCCCCTGCACTAGCTTTTCCATCATTTGTGTGACTTGCGAGTATCTTCTCTGCTATTGTCAGTCCCATTGGTCTACCCCTTCAATTTTCTGATAATCTCTGATGTGACCTCATTGGTGGTCGAGGGTTTTACATTTGCCCAAGCTCCCCTGCAAATATCTCGAGTCCTGACTTTCCCTTCTTGAAGAACTGCTTCAATGGCTCCTCTTATCTTTTTAGCAAACTCTACAGGTGCCAAGTCATCAAATCTCTTTCCGAGCCATTCCATCATCATCGCTGCTGAAAACAAGGCTGCCATTGGATTTGCTTGACCTGTGCCTGCAATGTCTGGTGCTGATCCATGGACTGGTTCGAAAACAGCTTTGTTACTGCCGATATTTGCAGATGGAATCATTCCAAGACCGCCTACTAGTGCACCTGCAAGATCACTGATTATATCTCCAAAGGCATTTGGAGCCACTACAACATCATAGTACTCTGGTTTCGTCACTGCAAACAGAGCCCATGCATCAACGTATGCATAATCTCTTGCGATTCCCTTATACTTCTCTGCCACTCTGTCAAATGATTCTCTAAATAACTGACATCCTGCAAGTATGTTGCTTTTATCAACGCATGTCACGCGTCTTACTTTGTCAACCGGAGCTCCAGTTCTCTCCTGTGCCAGTTCGAAAGCGAATTTAGAAATTCTCTCGGAACTTTCTGCAGTAATCATCCTCAAATCGAATGCAAAATCCCTACCTGATTCTGAAGATCTTCCCCGGGCAGGATAGTAGAGTCCCTCCGTATTCTCACGCACAATGACCATGTCAATCTCATTCGGCTTCTTGCTGGCGAGGGGGGTTGGAACACCCTCGTACAGTTTCACTGGTCGAACATTGGCATACAGGTCAAGTTCCTGCCGTAAGCCGATAACGACACTATACCCTGCAAGATTTCCATCTTTTCGTCGGACTGTATGTCCATCCGGACCCTTTGCACCAATACCCCCGAGGAGGATTGCATCTGCTTCTTTCTTTGTGAATCTTTCAGCTTCTTTAGACCATTCTTCTCCTGTCTTAAGGTAATATTCTCCTCCACAAGCAAACTCGCGAAATTCCAATTCAACCTCGTTTGAAGAACCTAGGACCTCAACCATTAGACGTTTGACTTCTGGAATGACCTCTCTCCCTATGCCATCACCTGGCAACACTGCAATCTTGTACATGCGAGTCACACCATGTCACCTAGTAACTCCCTAACCAACCAAGGTCTTTTCCTTTATCATCAATCAAATTAACTCTTGTTTCCAACCTTTCGCCATCAAGATAATGAATTTTACATCGGATAGTGAATTGGCGATTGCACTTTGTACATTCAACGAGCCAATCTTCCTCAATTTCGATGTTACCTTTAGCAGGTACCTTTTGGTCTTTAGGTGGGTCTATTAGTTTGAGCTCTTGTCCATCACAATCGTACGTACATTCCTTCAGGACTAGGGGTTCCATACCTCTTCTTCCGAGAGCAACGTATACCTGATCTGGTAATTCGTCCAACGAATGGCCTTCTGCCAAATATACCACCTTACTCGAAATCTACACCAGTACGGATAAATGAGATGGTTGCATTGATAACAACATGCGACTAGTAACATATGCACGGATGGGAGTACCCTCTATTGGTGTCGAACTGGAATCAGGCATCTTGGACATCCCTGATGCTGCTTCACTCTTTGGACGTAAGTATCATGTGAGGGGTCATAGTTTTCCCACCACAATGATGGACTTACTACAGTGGGAATCAGGTATTGATGTTGTTCGCCAAATCATTCAGAGATATCTTAAGACCCCAAAAAGTGAACGACTTATGACCCGACCTCTGAATTCAATTACTCTTGAGGCACCAATTTCCCGTCCTGGCAAGATAGTCGCTTTGGGTAAGAACTACTTAGACCATATTGAGGAAACTAAATCTGAGGTTCCTGGATCTCCCGGATTTCCTGTCATATTTGCTAAATTCCCCTCCAGTGTAATTGGTCCAGATGATACTATTTTTATCCCTGAAATTTCCTCCAAAATTGATTGGGAAGTGGAGCTGGGAGTCGTAATTGGAAGATACTGCAAAGATGTGAGCGAGAAGAAGGCATTGGACTATGTTGCAGGATATACAATCATCAATGATGTTTCTGCACGAGACCTTCAAATGGGTGATGGTCAATGGATCCGTGGTAAGTCGCTAGATAGTTTCTGTCCAATGGGTCCCTGTATCGTCACAAAGGATGAACTTGGTGATGCATCAAAACTTAAGATGTACACCAAAGTGAATGGTAAGATTAAGCAGGAGTCGTCAACATCTAATTTGATGTTCAATGTTCCCAGTATTGTTTCATACCTCTCAAAGTCTTTCACATTAGAGCCTGGTGATGTGATTTCAACAGGAACGCCCTCTGGTGTTGGTTTTGTAAGGGAGCCTCCCGAGTTCTTGCAACCTGGGGACAAAATAGAGATGTATATTGAGAAGATTGGGCACTTGAGGAATAGAGTCAATCAATAGAACGCTTGAATTTTACACGAATGATATTGCCATTTTCATAGATGTGTCGGACAAGTGAGTAAACCTCCGGTTGTAGAACCAGACAGGTGTCTAATACTCTTATCATTATATTTGAGAATATGAAGTGCACTCAGAGTTCATTTGCTTTTTCTAAGGCCGCCTCAGCATCTTCATACTCGAATAGCCTTTTATGAGCTCGATTGAGCATCTCCCAGACCTCTTTATCCTTTGGTTTCAACTCAAGATATGCCTTGCAAAAGGTCTTCATATTCTCCCAATCATTCAGACCCTCAAAGCAAAGTGCTCCGTAGTATAATGCTCTCTTGTGATCTAATTTTGGACCTGCTAATGCCTTGAAGATTTCAACCGCACGTTCATACTCCTGATTGTCGTAGTACGACTTTGCTTCGTCATATTTTATCTCCATCTCGCTATACTCTGGAATCCTCTGCGAGTATGATGCAATCATCATAGTTGCACTGCAGCAGATTAACATGACTCCCAGCATGACTGACATGCCCAGTGTCATGACCGGGTCAAGTGGGAGATATCCTTGACCTGCTAAGAACGAAATGATAACGCCCCCCACAAAGATTATGACAACAGCTACACTGACGTACTTGGGTGGCAAAAATCTCATGCCTTCCTCTTCTTCCACAAGCTGAGGCATCATACTGCAGAAAGGACTTGGACTCCTTTTAGGTCTGGCGAATCAATCAATTGTTGTCTTTTCCTTCCAATTGTCGTCTCTTATATTCTGCATCTTCCCTTTTTGCTGCCAAACGGTTTTTTGCCACATTAATCCATTGACCAACCATCTTCTCTAATTCCGGATTCAGTTGTACAGCTACTTCGGCGTAAGCAATTGCTCTCTCATCTTGTTCCTCTATGAAGTGGGCGTTTGCCTTGTTATAGAACGCCTCTGCATAATCAGGTTTCAATGCCACCGCTCGTGTATAAGCCTCAATGGCAGCTTCTCCATCAGCAAGACGTGAATGACAGTTACCTAGATTGTTCCAAGCCTCAGCATCATCAGGATTGATCTCCAAGGCTTCTTCATAACACTCTCTTGCCGCTTCAAAATCCCTCATAGCGTATAATGCCGTGCCTTTGTTGAACCAGATTTCAAAAATGAAATTGTCAATTGCAAGAGCTTCATCATATGCTTTGACTGCTTCCTCATACTCCTCCGCCATTGTGAGTGCGTATCCAAGATTGTACCACCCCTCGATACGATCTGGTTCCTCTTTCACCAGTTCCCTTAGGACCTCTATGGCCTTCTCTATCAATCCTTCCTCTAAGAGGCTAAGAGCCTCATTCAGCTTACTAGTGTTTCTCTCTGACAATGTAACCGGTCTTCTTGTCAATGGAGTGGGAATAAGGATTCCGTCATGTACTACTCCGATTTAGCTCTATTACGCGCAATGATGGATAAGATTACACCAATCCAAGCAATCGACTGTGAAATCAGAGTGAGTATCTCCGTGAGAGCTGCAATTCCTCCAGCTAGGTATGCTTCTACAAGCATGATGATGAGACCAATAAGCCCCACGCCAGCACCAAGACCAATCACAAACTTGCCTGTGCCAATTCGATTAATTGCGATTAGTAATCCGCCAATAATGACAGCGATGCCTCCTAGCGAAGCGATATAGAGTAGTATTGAAAGGACAAGTGTGATCGCTTCGGCTGCCGCAGGGAAATTTGTCTGTGCGTATATCGCGATGTCCGCGATGAAGCCGATGCTTCCGACCCAGCTTACTTGGAAAAGTAAGAATCCA
>JBHLRC010000150.1:5286-7419 GCA_048882965.1 Candidatus Thorarchaeota archaeon | reverse complement strand
TGTTCTCTATGAGCCATTCAGCAGCTGCGATGAAGTCATCGAAGACATTCTGTTTATTCTCACGGTTTCCTGCCCTGTGCCACTTTTGTCCATACTCTCCACCACCCCTGAGATGTGGTATTGCTAGAACACCTTCCTGCTCAACCCATGCCACATAGCTTGGAGAATAACCTGGTGAGCTCGATATGGCAAACCCGCCATATCCAGTGAGGGTGACCGGCGTCTTCTCGGAAACCTCCATCCCCTTCTTTGCCAGAATGAACATAGAGACCTTCGTACCATCTTTAGATGTGTACCACACAAGCTTGGTCTGGAACTGGTCATCATCTAGATCCAGTTCTGGTTTGTATAAGACCTCCGACTTGCCGTTTCTATAGATATAATGTGTGGCTGGATAGAAGTATCCCCCATAGGCGTAGTAGAATTCATCGAAACCAGGTGCGGACGTGACTCTGTGAACAGTGACTTTTGAGCCAAAGTCAACTTCATTCACAAGTTTGCTTGAGTCTATTTCATAGACCTTGAGATTGCTTGATGCACTCTTTTCCTCAACTACCGCAATTTTGTCTCCAAAGACTGTGAAAATGGTCGGGTCTATACCAATGACACCATCAGATTCTTTGACCACAGTTTGTGCATCGGGCATGCTGTCCTTGAACTGGGATAGATCATATCTCGTGATTTGACCATTTGGAGCCCCGACTTGCGTCAGTAGGTAGAGATACTTCCCGTAGAACGCACACACACTAAGTACCTCATCACTCTCAACAACTGGAATAAAACTCAACTTCGAGGGATTCTTGCGGTCAATCCGTGCAATTTGGATATCTGCGCTTATGAACCGGTGACTTCCAACAGCCAAAAATGTGTAGTCCTCGTTTATTTCTAGGAAGGGATGTTCTGTCTTTGGTCTTCCCTCTCCAAACACCTTTACATCATTCTTGTAATCGGCACCCAGTTTGTGATAGTAGACATGATGGTAATAGTTCTCATCCTCTTTTGAAACAGTGCCAGGTAACGGATATCTGCTGTAGTAAAATCCCTCATTATCTAACCAAGCGATCTCGGCCCACTTAGTCTGAGGAATCTTCTCTGACAGGAGTTCTTTCTTATCAACATCCATCACATAGAGGACACTGCGTTCTGTTCCTCCCTCTGAGGTCCCATATGCAACCAGACTACCATCGCCACTTGGTACAAACCAGTCTATTGAGATCAGAGCCTCCTCTGACTCTATCAATGGGTCATAGAGCACAATCCTCTCACCATCTTCTCCATCCTGGTAACATAGTGATGGCTGGTTCTTTCCTGCTTCTCTGTAATAATAGAAGAATCTCACGTTATCTCCACGTCTTCTGACCTGGAAATATAATGCCTGGATGTAGTCGTAGTGAAACAGGTCTAACATTCGTTTCTTGACCTTCTCCTCTCCTGAGTACTTACTGAGGACCGAGAGGGTCAGCTTGTTCTGTTCCTCTACCCAATCTAGGACCTCCTGCGAGCTGGCATCTTCAAGCCAGCGGTAAGGGTCCTCGATTTTGACTCCATGGATCTCTTCTACAATATTCTCTCTCCGGGTGACTGGATATTTTTGTCCCATGGTTCACTCCCTCTGATTGCAATTTTGGCATTCCTTCGTGAATAAGTGTCTTTAGGAACGTGTAACTTGATGCTACTCTGACGACTAGATTGATATTTGATTACTGAGACCAACGCATTGGCGTTAGCATTGACCAATCACGAGAAATTCTTTGAGGCTAATCGAGACCTCTGGGATAAATTTGCGAAGATTAACTATGAATCAGAGATGTACAAGGTACGTGACTTCATTGATGGAAAGACCTCGCTCAACTCCATTGAACTCGAAGAGGTCGGGGAAGTGCAAGGAAAGACCTTGCTTCATCTCCAATGTCATTTTGGGTTGGACACTCTGTCATGGACTCGAGAGGGAGCAATTGTGACCGGAGTTGACTTCTCGAGCGAGGCAATTCAACTAGCAAGAAATCTCGCAGATGAAGTCGGACTTGAAGCGAGATTCATCCAGTCAAATATCTATGACTTGCCTGATGTGCTTGATGAGAGGTTCGACATAGTCTTTACATCGTATGGTGTTCACTGCTGGCTGAATGATTT
>JBHLRC010000150.1:0-5186 GCA_048882965.1 Candidatus Thorarchaeota archaeon | reverse complement strand
CCAAAGAACGACTTCACTGGAATCAGGAGTGCTAGTAACCAAAGGACCAGACCCACAACGAAGGTTATGCTACTTCCACCGATATATCCAATAAAGATTCGATATCCCAGTAAGGTTCCCCATAAAATTCCACCAGTGATGAAAAGGGCAAACCACGACCATTTCTCACCTTTTTCATAGCCCACACGATTGATGAACAGGATTGGGATCGATACAGCGAGCATCATAAAACCCACCAGTTTCTTGGTGATTATGTAGATCTCTGCATAGGCTTGACTGGCTGCGAGATAGTCTTGGTAACTCTCTCCTGTGTAAAACAAGAAGTCACTCACGAACATGATCTCGGTGATCAAAATCCACAGGATGGATATTGCAAGAGCGAAAACGCCCATTGCAGCCATCAAAGTTGATCCAATCTTCAGTGATTTTTCTGACACTTATCTCTCCTCCACGTTTAGATACATTACGTATCTGCACGTAGAAAACATCTTGTCTGAGGTTTGACTTGAATCTTTCGTGGAAATTCTGAGAAGGCTTTATCTTGACCCGGGCATAGAGTGTCATAGACGTGGTGGATGTTTTGGTTGATGAATTCGAAGAGCACGCTGTCCACCCAGATGACCGTTCTGAAACCTCCCATCCAGATATTGACAGTGCACTAGAGATGCACCTTGGTCCTGATGATTTCAGCTACAAGACTCGAACGATGAACGGGACAACTGAGCATCTAGTAATGCGGTTAAAGAAGGAGAAATGGAAGATCCATCTCCGTATTGATGATGAAGAGATCACGAACTTTGAGCCTGAGGAGATAGCCACGTATATCATTCTTCAAGTGAAACTGGACAAATCTATGAAAAAGAGATTTCTGATCATATTTCTCCTCCTCATTGTCATGACCCTTTCAATAACATACTTTTCTTTTACTGTGCTGGGGATTGGAGTCAATGACGACTTCAGAAAGTTCCTGATTTTTGGGGGAATTATAGGGGCATTCATTCCTCTCGCTTGCATCCTAACGAGGGGTGCAGAACACTCGGTTGACAAGGCGCTCTATGCCAGCCGTCCTGACTTCATACAGGTCCTGCAAAAGATGATGGAACAAAAGGAATCACCATATGAGAAGAGATCTCTTCAAAACAGAATCAATAGACTCCAACCTCTTGAACTTGATACTCAGTAGGCTCATTTCAATTTACCAAACTTCTCCACCTAACATCCTGAATATGCTTATTATATCATAACATCAGATATCATAATGGGTATCGTTATGAGTTTGCGGCAAAGGTCATTCTGTTTTGTATTTGTGATTACACTCACACTATTGATTGGTGTGGTTCATGTCACTCCGGTTATGGCTTCAGAACCTGAGGACATGCACCTCGTCTATGATTTTGACTCACAAACTCTCATGGTGAATGTTTCACATTATACTCCAAATACCAAGACCCATTACATTGAGATCATAGAGATACTGAAGAATGGCGTATTCTTCATGAACAGAACTTACGAGAACCAGTCAGTCAATTGGGGTGTTTATGATACCTTCAGTGTATCAGCTGTGGTCGATGACAATCTCACAGTCACTGCAACCTGCTCGAAAGGATATTCCCTCACCAGATGGTTGATTGTCACTTCAGGAACTTCAACCAATCCACCACCAACGGATACCACAACCTCATCCACTGAACCTACCGACAATCCTGACCCTTCGGGGTCGTCCCTAGGCACAGGTGTTGCCATTGCCGCAGGTGTAGGAGTTGTTGTATTCCTCATTGTGTTATTTGCATGGCTTAATCCGGACAAAGTCCCTGATTCAATCAAGCAGTTAGGATCCCGGATACGACCGGGTGTTGATTGGTTCGGCGAAAAGATGAGTAATCTTGTTCAGCTGGTCAAGACAAAGGTCTCTCCTAAGAACTAACATTCACCTCGTTCAGACACTATTCAGGAACTCGATTGTACGAGTAAACAAGTCGTCATTGAATCTATCATCAGTCATGATTGGGTGAGGTGCCCCTTCAATCATGTGGATCTCCTTCTTCTCTGAACCAAGAACATCAAAGATTCTCTGAGCACTGTCTTTTGACACGCTACCATCAACAGTTCCTTGGATGATGAGGGCAGGACAGGTCACATCCTTGAGCATGCTCTTCAGACGCTTCAATGCATCATGCATCACGAGACCAACATTCGTCGGAATCCAGTCATACCCAACCCATCCTTTCTCTCGCAGCCAACTTGGTGCTGGCGACTCGTGTCGTTCGGGGATAGCTCTACGGAGAAGCGGAATCTTGCTCATTGTGGGGAGAAGGAAAAACAGCCTGTTCTGGATGTTAAATGGCGCAGCCCAAGTCACAACTCCTTCCACCTCACTCCTTGCGGCTGCTGTGATCAAAGCGAGAGCTCCTCCAGCACTGTGTCCCACGATGAACACATGCTGGCAGGATTCTAACAAACGGTCCAGTCCTGAGTCTGCATCATGGAGCCAATCCTCTAGTTTGACATCCATAAGATCCTCTGGCTTTGTTCCAAAACCTGTGAGTGAAGGCAACCAGACGGTCATCCCCGTTCTATCGTTGAGAATGTTTGCGAACTCTTTCAGGTCCCAAGCAGTTCCACCGCCTCCACCGTGGAGCAAAAGACATCCTCTTGTATCGCCCTCGATGTACAGAGGTTCTGCGCCCGGAATGTAATCAGGCATTGATTGCCTCACCATGTTCACGCTTCAATTGTTCAAAGTCCGGGTCTATGTCGACGTAACGGAGAATGAATGCGGCCACGAGGAGGAACGGTGCGAATACAGGCCCCCACCACATCAGTCCTTGGAGTTCTGATCCTGTGAGGATGACAGACAGCTGCATGAGACCCCCAAGAAGCACACTTGATGCGGCTTGGAACATATTCAAAGGCACCCCTATGAATCCTGTGTATATTCCTGCTCTCGCCTCTCCAGTGACAATCTCATCGACTTGTGCGATGTCCGCAGGGACAACATAGCTCATGAGATAGTAGATTGACATTCCGGCTCCAACTGGGACAAAGAACAGGATTGCAGCTGCGGTGTATCCTATAACAGATCCGATGTTTCGGAGCACCGCGGACAGAGGTGTGAACACAGCAAGCAGGACCAGACCGATAATGAGAGACCGCTTCTTACCTAGTCTTTTGATTCCTGTCAACCAGATATAGAAGAACACAATCGTGGACACCAGCATCGCAAGGGCTGCCGGAGCCAGGGTCTCGATTGACATTAGGAACATCACCTGTTGGAGGAATCCCACGAGCGACTGACTTATGGCAATCAGGGTGAATGAGAGGAATCCCACAGCAAGAGTCCAACCAACAAAGGTGCGATTCCTGATAGCGACTCTGGTCTCATCCCATAGACTTCGTTCGATGCGTTTTATACCGGGCTTTGCCCTGATGACCACCATTGATGGCAGCATGAAGAGAAAGGTGACTCCACAGAAGATTAGCAGGAGGTTAAGACCGACTTCATTTAGCCGCGCTGGAGGTCCTGCTATAATCAATAGTGGGGTGATGAACCCGAGGATGCCCCCTACTGAGTCTGCAGCGAAGTTGAAGGTGTTCATGAACCCTGACACCAGAGGTCGCTCCGCCTCATCTGTGATCTCGGGCAACCAGGCCTGATGAGCTGTCATGGTGAAGGCATAGAAGAACTTGAAGAGGCAGAGTAGGATAACATAGTATGAGAAGAGGACCAGCTCGAGTGTCGGGTCTGTTGTATCAATGAACCAATTGGGAACAAAGAGTAGAAAGGCAGTGATGGCAATACCTGGTGTCCCCAAGATGACAAAAGGTCTTCTTCTACCCCACCTGCTTTGCAGTGTGTCACTGTAATACCCTGTGAACCAGTGAGTCAGTCCAATGACGATATACGATGCACCTAATGAGATACCGTTCAGGAACCAGTTTAGCTGAAAGCTTGTCCCGTATACGTAGAAAACCGCAGTGGTTATCATTGTCAAGAGAAGAGCGGGACCAAATCTTCCAATTGAGTATCCTAACTTCTTCGGTAGCGAGAGCATAACCATCATGAATCGTTATCATAACCCTCTATTGAGCTTGGTGCTTCTGAGGGAAGTTGGAGATTAGAGACATCGCCTATACATATGATGAAAGATGGGACTGTTCCAATAGAACGTCTCTCAACCTACGTTTCCGTCCAGCCTTCATCACTATAGTCCTTGCAAGTTCTTGGATTGCCGGGATGTCACATGTTCTAACAATCCCCTCAGCCACTTTCACAAGGTCCTCATCAAACGGCGGTTTAAGGTGTGAGCCTGCGAAACGGAGGAATTCCTCATATCTCTGTCTTGCTCTAGCCTCTCGTCGTCGCCAGTACCAGCCATATGATACAGTACCACGCCTCTGATGCCGCTTGAAGTTCTGCTCAAGTTTCTGTATCCGTTTGGCAAAGTACTGATGCAATGGTTTCATGGATGCAACCCCTTCTATGCTGAGCATCTTAGTTATCGCTGCCTTTGACGGACGGTCGTATCCTATCCGTTTGATGATCGCATTTGCCTTGTCCCTTATCGCACTCTTTCCTTCATCTCCCAACTCCGCAAGGGCTAGAACTCCTGCTCGGACGACTGGCCTGCTCCTGTCAGTGAGGTACGGAGTAAGCCTCTCTACTAGGTCTGTAGAATCTTGGCCACCGAGGGCCTGAATTGCAACGGCTCGTGTTGTGTTTCCTTGCGAATTCAGTAAATCCAAGAGGGTCTCCTTACTCTGAGATGAATAGATGCCACCTAGCCCTCTTATCATTGCCTCACTCTCCTTTGACATATATCGACCTCTGACATTGATACGTTCTTTTAGTAACTCAATGGAGGATTCGTGACCTATCCTACCGAGAGCCTCTGCAATGGTTGTTCGAACTTTGTAGTTCTGCTCTAGGGGTAGACGATGATGGAGAAATGCTAAGACCCGCGCGTCCCCAGTCTGCCCCAGCCTTCTCGCTGCTGCAGCCCGATGTCCTGGTGTCTTGTAAAGCGACAGACGAACTGCGTCTGCCAACAGTGTTGCAGTTGACTTTGTACACCTCTTCTTGAATATCTCACTTCCACCGAGAGTCCGGTATGTCTTATCGATATCAACCTCCTGTGCCAGCTCCGCTGTGATGCTCTTGATGGCTTCCGCTGCATCGTCGCTGATCT
>JBHLRC010000149.1:0-7557 GCA_048882965.1 Candidatus Thorarchaeota archaeon | reverse complement strand
GAGTAGGTTGCCCCTTTAAGGAGAATGGTTTGGACAACAAACAGATGGCCAAACACTGATTAGACTGTGTTTTGAAGGTGGACGCATGAACAGTTTAGATGGTGAAACAATCCTCGTTGTCGTGGCACATCCCGATGATGAGTCACTAGGGGCTGGAGGGACAATCAGACAGCATGTAGAGTTAGGATTCAATGTGGATGTCCACTGCATGACCGGAAATGCCGAGAGGAATGAAGAGCTGAAAGACGCATGTGGAATTCTGGGTGTGAAGAATCTATTCCTGAGTGAGCGTGATGACTTTGCCATTGGTGACGAACTCACAAATGAGGTGGTTGGAGCCATCTTGAAGTCACGACCCAAAATCATCATCACTCACCATTCCTCCGACTACAATCGAAATCATCAACAGTGTTCAATGATTGTGACTCAAGCAGTAGAGTGGGCATCTCACACAACCATCTTTGATGATGCTCATCGGGTTGAACGCATCTATAATATGGAGATCAACACAATGATCTCAAGACCCAATGTTCACGTCGACATAACCGAATCTTACCCAAGAGCTTTAGCTGCTCTCAAGAAACACAAGTCTCAGATTAGAAAGGGTGATAACTACTATCTGAAGTTATATGACGCACGCACCAGATTACGAGGTGTACAAGCAGACTGCAAACGCGCTGAGGCTTTCTCTATAACTCTCCCTGAACATGCTGGACCTTTTTATGAGAAGAACAGTGTAGACCGTCTGATTTAATCTGATAGAATATTCCTAATCACCACTAGCTTTTCTTCTGCGGGCTGCTAGGAGTTGCTTTAATTCGCCCATCATTGTCGTCGGACCACCTGGTGTTCCTGCTGGTCTGGGTCTTGGCGCAGGGGCTTTTGCCATCGTTGGGATTGCTCCTCCTCCAGCGGCTGCTGATGCTGGATCTGCAGCTGCAGCAGAAGCACGAGTACCCATTGAGGACATCCTATTCTCCAAGGCATCGACTTTACTCTCTAAATCCATGAGAGATATCTGGATGTTTGTTATGGCTTCTGTCAGCTTTGTAGTGATGATACTTACAACTTCCCCCAGTTGTCGAATCTTCTCTTCATTGGGGTCTTTGAGTGCCCACTCGAACTCATCCATAATCTCTGCTTCAAGTTCTTTCTTCTCATCCGGCATTGGATTGACCCCGTATTCAGAATGAGAAGATGAGGTTCCGTTATTAACCTTATTTGCATCTTGAAATGCGCATTGAACTATGTTGTTGCTATAGTGGTCCTAACTAGATCTTCAGTAACCCTTAGTATCTCTTCAACGCGCTCGTTGGTCTGTGCTTCACAAGTGATTCTAATCACTGGCTCAGTCCCTGAGGGTCTGACAAGAACCCATCCCTCTCTCAGAGTGATTCCAAGCCCATCGACTGTTAGAATTCCCTTAACTTCCGTCAGCTTCTCCGGGACTGCTTTGGCAAGGGCATCCATCACACTCTGTTTCTTATCGTTTGGACACTCAATCTTTGACTTTCTAAGAGGGTATTTTGGAATAGCTTTTATCAGCTCGCCAAAGGATTTTCCAGAGATAGCCATGAGTTCCAGGACTTTGCATGCTGCGAGAAATGGTTCAGGTGCAAGATGCGCATTCGGGAAAATGAATACACCACATGCTTCTCCCCCAATGAACGCCTTTTCTTTCTCCATTCTGATGGCAACCTGAATATCCCCCACAGGAGTCCGCAATGTGTTTCCACCTGCTTTCTCAACGGTTTCATCGAGCACAAGTGAACTGTCAACAGTTGTGACTACGGTCTTGTTTTCAGATTTTCCAATTGCCTCTTGTGCGAACAAGGAAATCGTTCGGTCACCTCTGATGACCTCTCCATTCTCTGTTACAAAGACAACTCTGTCAGCGTCTCCATCATGCGCAATCCCCAGGTCCGCCCCAGTCTTCTTGATCATCTGAATGAGGTTTTGAAGAGAATCTTCATCCGGCTCTGAGCGTCTTCCCGGGAAGTGCCCATCGAGTTGTCCATTGATAGTCACGACCTGGCAACCAAGATGTTGCATCAGGTATGGAGTGTGCACACAAGCCGCACCATTCCCGGGATCTACAATAACACGGAAGGACTTCTTTCGTATAGATTCGACATCACACCGGCTGAGAAGATATTCGATGTGTTCTTTGACTGCTGTTTCAATCTGCGTTTCTTTGCCCAATTCATTCCATTTTGCTGTTTGAAACTTCTTAGAGTTGTAAATTGCCTCCAGTTTGGCCTCCTCATCTGGTGTGAAACCCATGCTGGTCTTCGACCAAAACTTCACACCGGTGTATTCAGGAGGATTGTGCGACGCGGTGATCATGACTCCAGTATCGTATCCTCTATGCATCGTCATGAACGCAAGGGTTGGTGTCGGGATGATTCCTGCGCGCACCACGTTGACACCTGTCGACACAATTCCTGCAGTCAATGCATCAGCCACCATGAGCCCGGTTGTACGTGCATCACGGGCAACGAGAATAGTTCCTTTACTCAAGTAAGTACCCACTGCCTTTCCAAGATTGAGTGCCATCTCCAGATTGAACTCATCACCATAGACCTTTCTCACGCCTGTTGTACCAAACAGTTTGCCTGTCATGGAGGTCACAGGTCTACTCGTTACAGACACAGAGAAAAAGATACCTACTGAAGAAATTGTACTTTAAGCAGCAAAGTTCTATATTACCAGCACCAGTTGATTGGACATCATGCCATTCTTCGAGCACAATGGGACTAGAATATTCTATGTCGATATCGACAAGAGGGAAGACAAAACCTCTGGAATTCCTCTCGTCTTTGTGCATGGTGCTGGCTCATCGCATCTTATCTGGGCTCTTCAGCTCAGAGCCTTCTCTACGGAACATCGTACAATCGCCCTAGACCTCTCGGGGCATGGAAAATCTGACGATGTCAAGGGCGACCTCTCAATCGATGTGACCTTTGCCGGAGACCTAGCGGCGCTTGTCCGCCATTTAGAACTCGACAGTTTCATTCTTGTGGGTCACTCGATGGGCGGTGGTGTGGTGATGGCTTACACCCTAAAAGAGAATGTTGTGAAACCCAAAGCCCTCGTGCTTATTTCTACTTCCAGTGACCTAGACCTCTCAAAACTTCGAGTAGGACTGATGAAAGAAACGATTCAGGACCGGGTTTACTTCTTCAAGAGCCAATTGCTCGAACATTATACAGAAACATATCAGCTGAAGAAACTGGACGATGATATGCGGTTGGCAAACCCCCTCGTCATGACTAGAGACCTTGCAGCATGTAGTAAATTCAACATTACAGATAGATGCGAGGAGATTCACATTCCTATCTTTGTATTGGTGGGTTCCAAAGATGATATCATCACACCGGCAATGGCTGCAGAGTTTGAGAAAAAGTTCCCCCGGGCTGACATTGCAATCGTCAAGGATGCTGACCACCTTCCAATGGTGGAACAACCAATGGAATTCAACCGACTCTTCAAGAAGTTCATTGAGTGGGTCACTCAGAACATGTGAGCCTTCTGCGTAGACACAAACCCTGATTACATCTTCTCACTACGAGTCAAGGCTATCAGGAGAGGCTCCGATTGCCAGAAGAACTTAACCTAGCTGAGAGTGTTGACAAATTCTACGATACTGAATTAGGTCCCAAGGATTTTGCTTTCATCTATGCAGGATATGCTGGAATCCTCCTTCGGACAAAGAATAAAGTGGTTGCTCTCGACCCTGCAGACCTGTTCTCAAAGGTCAAGCATCAAATTGTGACTCTCGACCTGATCACCTACAGCCATAGTCACAGTGACCACTTCAACCTCAGCAATGCTGTTGCTCTGCAAAAGAGTACCAATGCTACTATAATTAGTGAGTACAACATGGTGGAGAATCTCCGCAAAAGAATTCCTGAGGATAAGGTCTTTTCTGGACCTGAGGTCTTTCAGAAGGTGAGAGATGGGATAAAATTCAAGATTGATGGGATTCGAGTCGAACTCCACCGAGGTGTACATCCGCGACAACTAGCTCAGTTTCGTCTGTCAATTGGTGGATTGAAGGTCTTTCATGCTGCTGATTCAGGTTATTGGCCTGTTGGCATGGATAAAGTGGATGTAGCTTTTCTCCCAACTGGAAATCCATCTCCAACCTGTCATCCAGCAGTAGCATTAGCCATGGCTATGGACATGAATCCAACATATGCTGTAGCGGTTCATGGTGAGGATGAACAACATCAGAAATTCAAAGAACTTGTTGCCCGCGAGATACCTAGCACGACCTGTGTTATTCCCCGTGTGAATGAGCTTATAGTCCTGACTAGACCTTAACCTCTTGCCTCAAATTCATCCCATGTCAGCATTTCTATACCTAGCTTCTCAGCTTTTGCGACCTTGCTCCCGCCGGGCCTGTCACCAACGACCAACATTGTCAGGTTCACGCTGATAGAGCTTGACCACTCGTATCCCTTTGATTCCACGTACTCCTGGATTTCTTTCTTCGTCATGCCCTCTATCTTACCTGTCACATAGATACGTCCCTTGGATCCTTCTGCAATCTCTCTTGGTGTAGTAATATCTGATGTTGTATAGTCAATCTCAACTCCCCTATCTATGATGAGTTTTGGTGTTGGCTCATTAATCCCAGCAATGATGTTCCGGGCCGTCACGTCCGAGATGCCCTCCAGCTGAATAAGTTGGGACACTGTTGCTTTCCGGAGCTCATCAAACGATTCGAAATTACTGGCAAGAACTTTTCCCATCCGCCATCCTACTGTTGGAATCCCAATGGCGGCAATGAACACGTTGAATGGGATTTTGCGCGAATCTTCGATTCTCGCTTTGATCTTTTCTCCGTTGCTCCCCAACAGCTCCACCAGCTTCTCCTCTGTAAGACCTGAGTCATAGAGATCTGCCGGCTCTTTCACCAGTCCTTCATCATAGAGCTTACGGACACTCTCGGGACCAAGTCCCTTGATATCTACCGAATAGACCCAGTGCATGATTATCTGCTGGTCACGATCCGGGCAGTTCTCTGATGTGCAAACTAAGTTCACTCCAATTCTCTTGAGATGCGTATTACACGATGGACAGACATCAGGAAGCGAGGCTGACCGAGGTCCCTTCTCTTCAATGCTGATGATTCTGGGGATGACGTCACCTGACCGTACTAGAGCGACGGTGTCTCCAACAGCTACATCCATTGCCATGAGGAAGTCTGCATTATGAAGTGTTGCTCTACTGATCGTGGCACCCGCCACCTCAACTGGATCCAATTCTGCAACCGGGGTGAGTGCTCCTGTCCTCCCCACTTGCCAGGTGATACCCAAGACCTTTGTGACCTCGCCTTTGCTCTCGAATTTGAGTGCAATCTGCCATTTGGGATGATGTTCAGTCTCCCCAGCTTCGGCTCGGTCCCTTGGATTGTCATACTTGAACACAATACCATCTATCTCGAAGTCTAGTTCTGTCTCACGTTTCCCCGCAATGTCTTGGAAGAACTCACTGATCTCCTTCTTTGTAGGATGCGGGATTGCCTTGAAATCAGCAGGATTAAATCCCCATTCTCGAAGGATGTCTGCACTCTGTTCTGTTGTGAGATTGGTGTCCAAGCCTAGTACATCGAAGGGTCTGAAGTCCAGTCTTCGCTCCTTGAGGAGCGCTGGGTCTTTCTGTCTGAGTGTCCCGACAGCGAGATTCCTCGGACTGCTATATCTCTCCTCGTCCTCAAGCTCGTTGTTGATTCTCTCGAACTCGGACAGCGGCATGAATATCTCTCCGCGGATGTTCACCTTCTCGGTATACGGAATGGTCTTTGGAATCGCATCTACATTCATGACACTGATTGTCACATCGTCTCCGGATAGGCCGTTCCCTCTAGTCGCTGCCTGTTTGAGTCTTCCTTTCTCATAGGTCAGGGAGAGGGAGAGTCCATCCAGCTTGTATCCTGCATAGAGTGGTCTGTTCTTCGCCCACTTGACCACCTCAGCGACATCAGACGCCTTCTGGCAGGAGAGCATCGGAATCTCATGTGTGACCTTCCCGCCTACAGGTGTTCCTACAATGAATAGGACCGGGCTCTCAGGGTCAAGCTTGCGGAGTTCCTCCTCCAGTGCATCGTACTCTGCATCAGAGATTATAGGCTCGCCGTCATAGTATCTTCTCTTGTGGAGGAGAATTTGTTGCTCTAGTTCACGAATATGTTCGGTCATAACTTGTCCCTCTACGCCAGCTACTACCCGTTCTCTTGTACAGGATGGATTTCATATAAGTCCCCATATTTTCCCATTTACTCGATGCAGACAAGATTGGAGTGTTAGACATGCAAATCTCCAGCTTTTATGTTGCTCCATGTCTTGAGTGATTCCACAAATCTCTGTGTCACAGAATCATCAATTCCCTCTATGAGGCTTGCGAACTCCATGAAGTTTATGACATGCTCTGCCTCACCTGTTGGTTGGATATAGACCACCTTCATCTGTCCTACAGGCGCAGTGATCTTCACATCACGAATGAGTTCATTCACTCCTCTCATGTTCTCGGAAAACACAAGCGACTGAAGTTGGCTGGGTAGTTCAACAATCCCTGCATTCTCTAACATCTTGAACAGGTGGAAATACTTCCGCTTTATCTTGGTCGCCTGAAATATCTTCACCAGTCCTTGTATCAAACCCATCAGCCCGATGTTTTTGACCGCCTGCAGATAGTAGTCTTGTTTCTCACGTCTTGATCCTATGTCTGTCTTGAGTTCAATCAGAAAGGCTGTCTTCCTGTCCTCCGAAAAGGCAAGAAAGTCGACGTTGAAGGATGATTGGTCACTCTGAATACTTGGATCGACCGTGGCTTTCCGAACTGGAAACTCTGGGATGATCTCCTCCTGTATCTTGACCTTGTATTTAGCCTCCAGTGCATGTTTCAGGTAGACTCCGAAGAATATGTCCGCCCGTCGCTCCAGTCCGTACTTGGGAAGATTTCTCCATCTATCCATTCGCTCGAATACTCCTTCGATGATATTCATTGTAACAACCGCCTTCAGTGCTTCAAGTTGTAACTAAGGACAATGAACATACTCGTACAACTGTCCGACCTAAATCTTACGTTGCTATTTCAAAGGCATTATATTAGTAGACACGCGGATGTTCAAGACGGATTGTACTAAAGCATGCCGAATGGTGAGAAAAAGAAGAACATTGACCATTTCTCAGTATCACAGCTTCTTGATGCCTTCCTCAAGCCTACAATCGAAATTAGCAGAACGTCTACAAATGAAATGAATGATGAAGAATACATCAGGATGATGCTGGAGAAAGAAAAGCAGAGGACAATAGAACGAAAAAAGAGAGCGTCTCAATCAAAGCCTAGGAAGACTCAAAGTTCTCAGAAGGACCTACTTGACAAGAATATCCGACAGAGGTACTTTCCATACATGGATGAGGGGTCTACCAAGAAAGAAGCATCACCTGACGACATCCTTGTTGAAGAGATACTTGACACTCTAGAGGTCAAGGATGTGACTGATTTGGCATCTCAGATGATACAGGCTGTCGCGTTTGTTCAAGATGA
>JBHLRC010000148.1:0-7589 GCA_048882965.1 Candidatus Thorarchaeota archaeon | reverse complement strand
TGTGATCTCAAATCCTACTCTCCTTTCTATGGAATTTGATGTAAAACAACAGGTGTTGATAGAATAAAAGGGACCAGTTTGGAGCAACGTAGACAGAAATCTCTTATTAAGCGAAAATTGTGATTATCTTAAGCAGGCACTGGATTGTAGATTGTCTAATCTTTCACTAATTACTGCGAACGGCATCGCTTTTGCATTCGTTGAGTAACCATAGTTGCCCTCTTTATCAACCACAATAATTCCTGCTTCACTACCTGTCTTATTCTCAAACATAGCCATGCCTTTCTTTGCGGCTGACATTACATCAAGTCCCTCTTCGATGTAGAGGACAGTCATCCTACTCAATAGGACTCGCATGATATGCTCACCATATCCAGTAGCTGATGCTCCTGCAATATCATTTGCATATGCGCCAGCTCCCATCACAGGAGAGTCACCAACTCTACCGGGGAGTTTCTTTCGAATTCCCCCAGTTGAGGATGTTGCAGCTATATTTCCATCTTTATCAATCACAACACATCCAACGGTATCACCTGCAGGTGATATTGAGGGTGTTTTAACTACACCAGTTTCAACCTCTTGACGATAACCCTCATCTATCATCCGCTTGTATACACGCTTTGCATTCTCACCAGCAAAGAAGTTGTAGTCTGTTTTTTCCATGATATACCGAGCCAAAGAAATTGGATTCTGAACTCCGATAATTGCTCCTACTGATCCAAATTGGAGTGCACTCCCATCTACAATCATGGCATCTAATTCTTGGAGTCCATCTTGGTTTTTGGTGGCCCCTTTACCAGCATTCAGCTTACCGGAACTCTCCATAAAGAGGGTACATGTTTCAGCTGCATCAATAGCAGACCCTCTTTTCAGAAGAACCTCAAATCCTGCTTTAGCCGCTTTCTCAACAAATTCAATGCCAATAGGTATGCGTTCATCCTTCCAGTTTCCTGCACCACCATGAACAATGATCATTGGGAGTTTCATCTAAATCACGCCTCTTCTGAGAAATTTGGTGATGAAATGCTTGTGATAATACTTATGGACAGGTTATCACATTAAAGCCGATAGTGCTTGCGTCCTCTTTCTCAATGAAAGTTTTAGGGTAAGAATCTCATGTATTGATTTTCGAATCCTTCCTTTGCCTTCAATCTTGAACTAAAAGTCAAGCCCTATACCTTGCCCTCCATAGGTCTGCTTACCAACAGTCCAATTCAGAGTCTTTCTAAGACTGTGATATTCCTGTATAGTTTTGTCAATTGCTCCTTTTGCATAGACAGTAACATGAATCGGTGGTCCTTCATGAAAAGTGAACGAATACTCTGCTTTCGTCGGAAAAGCGCAAAATAGCGTTAAACCTATGATAATTCCTGTGAAAATTATTACCGAATAAAAGGACAAAACTTCGAGAATCTCATAAACTGTTGTTCCAGGCGGGAAGTACAAACCTCCCAAAGAAGCCAAACCAGATGCTGCAAAGATTGCTGTACAACAACATATGGTCATATTATACTTTGACTTCTTCAATGCAATATGATTCTCTGACTTCACTGACAACACGTAATCCTTACCATGTTGTGATCTGTGCCATTGACTTACTTTTGCCTTCACATCACGCATTGTTGTATCAATGGCTAATTGAAATTCATCTCTGTATTCCCCCATGACATCACCCCTCCTATGCTGCTGGTGTATCTAGAGATTAAGTCCTGTCCCTTGATCTCTAGAGCCGCCATAGAGACTGTCCCTTAACGCACGATATTCATGGGCTGATGCCGCTATCTCGCCTGATGCATAAACATGAACCCTGATTGGCATCTCGTTGCTGAACATAATCTCATATACTGCCTTTTTGGGATTGAGACAAAACTTGTAGACTGCCCAAATTTCGACAGCAAGAATAACCACTAAATAGACAGATAGACCAAAAAAGAACCCGGAAGGTCCAGCTCCAATAAACAAGAATAGAATCGGTATACCTACGAAGGGAGCTATGCAAGGGAGAAAACAGAGCTTCAAATCATGCTTAGCTTTGGTCAGTATGATATGACGATCTGATTTCACTTCCATTATGTAGTCTTCACCTAATGGGGATGCATTCCAGGACCTAACCCTATTTTTTATTTCTGCCATCGAGTAATTATCAGGAACAGTGAACTCATCCTTGAAAGCCGACACTCTATACCCCTCACTTTTTATTTACTGACTTCACAATTGAAGTTATACTAACATTGTGATTCAGCTATTAATCTTATTCGGCTAGTTATTGAAACTAAAAAAGAAAACAAAGAGGGGTCAACGACCCCTCCAGTAGTACCTTATTCTACCATTGAGTGCCTTCGAATGCAGCTTTGATGGATCCCTGCATGAGGTAGATTATCACAATGAGCGATATGATGATGGATGGAGCCATCCCTATCAGTAATATTGTAAGGAACATCCCACCCAATAGAGATCCAATCCAGAATACCATGACAAAGCCCACGACTAGGCTAATGACCTGCATGATGATTGCCGCTATTCTAGACCATGGAACCATCTGGAATAAAGCAATACCAATAATCAAGTCGACTATTGCTATCAATGCATAATATCCTGCATATAAGCCTCCATAGTATAGGTTTGCAGGGGTTCCAATTAGGTTCAATATTGCACCTATAATCAATAGGACTGCGAGTATTGTTACACCCAATGGGCGCTTCTTGGCTGGTGCCGAGTAGCCCGAGGTTGGTGTTGGAATTTCTGCCATCAATAAACCCTCCAAAGTTAAAGGAGTGATTCCTAGATGTGCTTGGTGGCTAATATAACTTCCCGACAGCAGCGCGTTTTAGGTATTAGGCTGAACATCGAGGATAAATTTGTAATCATGTAGACTTAAGTTCAATACTGGTATCAGTTCACGAAATGATTACTGTTCGTTTCCTCACAATTGAAGATATAGAATCTGTTCATAGAGGGTCTTTGGAAATCCTCGAAAAAACCGGTGTTCAAGTTAAAAATAAAGATAGTCTAGCTTTGTTGAGAACTTCCGGTTGCGAGGTTGAAGGTCAAACAGTGAGGTTTCCAACCTCAATCGTCGAGGAGTCTATCCGAAAGGTTCCTAGCTCATTTCATATTTACAATCGTGAAGGAGATAACGAATTTATAGTTGGGTTGACGGGGGTCATCTATAATCCTGGCTCATCAGCAGTATACTTCAAAGACCGACATTCGGGAGAGATAAGAAGAGGAACTGAGAGTGATTGCATTGAGCTTGCATGTCTCGTTGATAATCTCAAATATATCAAATTTCAGAGTACTGCTCTTGTTCCTTCGGATGTACAACAGATACTATCTGGCCTATATCGTCTTTACATCATTCTCAAACATGCATCGAAACCAATCGTAACAGGCGCATTCAGGAAAGAAGAAGTTAAGTCTATGAAACGTCTGCTTGAATCTGTAGTTGGTGGTTCAGATAATCTCATCGAAAAACCTCGAGCAATCTTCGATTGCTGTCCAACATCTCCTCTTACTTGGGATGATATCGCTTGTCAGCATTTGATGGATTGCGCTTCATCCAGAATTCCCGCAACGATAGTCCCCGCTCCACTTATCGGAGCTACTAGCCCTGCCACAATTCAAGGAACACTAATTCAGAGTCACGTAGAGATTCTGAGTGGAATAGTGATCTCACAGTTGACCAATCCGGGTTCACCCATTGTCTATGGAGGCGCTCCAGGTACCTTTGACATGAAATATGGAACTCCACGTTTTAGCTCCATTGAATCAATATTGACAGTATGTGCATCTTCAGAGATTGGAAAGCATTATGGATTCCCAACCCATGCGTACCTGGGTACGAGTGATGCGAAAATCGAAGACTCACAAAGTGGGTTCGAATCTGGACTGGGAGCAATATTAGGAGCTCTTTCGGGAATTAATGTGATATCTGGTCCTGGTATGCTTTCACAATTAAATTGCCAATCTCTGGAGAAACTCGTAATTGACAATGAAATATGTGGGTCCGCATATCGACTCATTGAAGGTATCGCGTTTGAAGGTATTGAACTTCTTACGGATCTTATTGGTAAAGTTGGTTCAGGTGGACATTATCTAGGAGAGAAACATACCTTAGAGAGATTTACTTCAGAGCATTTTATTCCGTCTGAAGTGATTGATAGGTCGACTGGTGAATCATGGATTCAACAAGGTTCAAAAAACTCGTCTGTTCGAGCCAAGGAGATGGTGAATAGCATTTTGGAACATCAATCTCCCAAATATCCTGAGTCTTTGGATCTGCTTGAACAGACCTTTGAGCAGATAAAACAGAAGACAATCAGTAGTTAGAGGTAATCAAATGAAGAATGGTGTTTCAGAAGTTGATTGCATCAGGGTCAACGGTGATAATCGTGAAACTAGGCGCGAAACAATTGCGGTGGAAGCGCACATGCAGTTGATAGTCAATGGTCAACATGTTACAGATTTTCTATACAGCCCTGGATGGGATGAACAACTCGTGGTTGGCTTTCTAGTGTCTTCGGGATTAATCTCGAATGTAGGTTCCATTGAGAAAATCGAGATTGAGAATGAGTATGGAAAAGTGACGATTTCAAATGAAGAAGACAACCCTACTAGACTACAAAACTTAGGCATCACTGTGTCTCATAGACAGCTAATCGAAATTAGAGATACACTTCAAGAGAATCAACAAAAACATAGAGCCTCACGTGGATTCCATGGTGCTATCATATGGGAACTATCAACTCGTCGTTATTTTGTATGCGAAGATATTGGTAGACACAATGCTGTGGACAAGGTCATTGGTTATGCTCTACAGAAGAATTACAACCCAGCGCAATGTATGATACTATTGTCAGGTAGGTTGGTTTCAAATATAGTATCCAAGGGTAAGAATGCAGGAATTTCCTTAATGGCGTCAATGACAGTTGCTACTGATAGAGGAATTAAGCAAGCGAATGATTCCGAAATGACCTTAGTTGGATCTCTTTCTGAAGAAGGATTTTGGTTGTACAACGAAGGTGTTGTGCGAGTGACCTGATTCTGCAATACATATCAACAAAGAATAATAATTATCAAAGAGATGAAACTACGGTCAGGACAATGAGAAAAAGGTCAATGGGTATCTGCTTTGTCGTGCTATTGGCTACAGCCATCGTAGCCGGCGGTCTTTACATCTTGCTCACCCTAGAGCCGATAGTTGATTATGATGAAACACTAGTTATCGCTGATGATCCAGGTATCGTAAACATCTCGATATATTATGACGTCTGTTTCCATAATGTAACGTTCAATGTTGTTGATGATCCTGGATTCATGATCAAGATCAACTGGAAATTGACAGTGTTAGTTGAAGGGGCAAAAGGGAAGAACACAAACCTTCAGGTCACGAATTCCTCATATAGTCAGTATCTGAATATTCAGATTTTGAAAGAGAATCCATCTGATGTCTGTGCATTGAATAAGGGCGATGCAGAAGCGTTTGTCAATGTCACAATCAATCGTGCATATACGCTCGATATAGAGGCTCATGCTGGACACGGCAACATGAATCTAACAGCTGATGGAGCAACTTTTCAAAACATAAACTTTCAACATGGGATAAATTGCCCTGGAAATAATGGAATGAACATAACCGACTCTATTGTATTTGGAGACCTGACCTGTCATGTGGACACTGGTCATTATTGGGTGCGATTGGATAATGTGACTATTGGGGGGACACTTGAATGTACTCCTGAGAATCGAGGAACTCTAATCGAACTATAGTAATTTGTTAGATAGAAAGTTAACCAATCTTACTACTTTACTCCAGTTGCGGTTTCATGGATTCCAATGACAGTGGCTGCAATAGTTATTGTAGGCTCCGCGATCTGTCTGAGTCGGAGAGATAGATTTTGACATCATGAAACTACGAACAGCAAGTTCTAATGCAAGTAGTCTGCTGTCAATCTGGTTGAACATGAAGGTTGAAAAAATTGGGAGTCGCGGATTGCTTTTTCCTTTCAAGGATCCTTTCCTAACAAATGTTTATGTCATATTTGGAAATGAGCGAGTGTATGTTCTTGATACATTTCTCGGCATTGATTCGATGGTTACTGTGAAAAAAGAGATTCGAGAAAGAGGGTTTGGTGACCTCCCTGTGGTCGTCTTCAATTCACATGGTGACTATGACCATTACTGGGGGAACGCTGCTTTCGAGGATGCTCTCATCATTGGTCATGAACTGTGTAGAACGAGAGTTTTAAGGGAACATGAACAGGCCATCCAAGCAAACGAAGAACAGAAGAAAGGAGAAGTGATTTTGAAAGCCCCCTCGCTTGTCTTCTCAGAAAGACTCAGTTTTCCCAATGATGAGGTGACTTTCTTCCACACACCCGGGCACACAGTAGACTCTTCATCTTGTCTTGATGCACGAGACAGAGTTCTCTTCGTTGGAGATAATGTTGAAACTCCTCTCCCCTATGTTTACAACACTAACATTGCTCAGTTTTACCACACAATAAAGTCGTACCATGATATAGATTGGGATGTGATGATTGCAAGTCATGCGTTTCCACAACTCGATACTACGCTACTAGACAGGAATATCAAATATCTAGATGATTTTCAGAATTGGCGTGTTGACTTATCTAGCCTGACCAATGGTGAGCTGCATTTGCACATTCACAATATCAGATATTATGAAGAAGCTATTCCTGAATCAGAAACCACCCCGGAAATGAAAAAGCATTTTTTGGATGTGAAAAGAAAACAGTCATGAAAGATTCTAGGGATCAAGAATCAACTCCATTTTGTCGTAATCAAATGTCACAGAGTATGCCTTCAGAAATTGATGGGAGACAATTCCTCCTATATGAAATCCAAAAGCATTTTCGAGTGGGAAGTTCTTAGTGTAAATCCCTTGAACATTCTCTCTCATAGCTTGACCCAATGAAGCTTTCTCGATGTTAAAAGGAACAACTTGAGCCATCCCGCCGCCACCCATAGCTTCTCTTCCTTCATTATCAGGCAAATTGATCCCAGCCTCCTCTATTGTTCTATCCGAACACATTATTCCAACACCGCCGCCGCCTGTGTCAACAAATAGGAGATTTGGAGGACCTTCGTTAACTTGTCCCCATGCTACTGCATAGTGTGAACCTGCCATCCATATAGGCATCCTGTATACCTTCTCTGAATGTTTAATCTTAGGTTTGTACTTTCCATCCTTTCTCCTGAGAATCAATTTATCATTTGGATAATCTAACGTTGTTAGGAAGTGGTAGAACAATACAGTTCCGATTATTCCCTTAATGTCCATGCCAACAAGCTTGAGCTTTAGGATATCTACAGGGACATTCGTTACTGTGATTTCGTTGAGTGTGATTGATTCCAAAAATCCCTGCTTAACTGGTGCTTTTTTTCCACCCAAGAATGTTCCTTCAAAGGAGTCAGAGGATTCTATTCCAATTTCTGACGCGAAATCTTCTTCTAGAATCACTGAAGCTGCTCCGGTATCTATTAGGAAATTACACCGTTCCTTTTCATTGACTTTCAGAGTGACAATAGGCAGTGGATCCTTCATTACAAAGTCAATAGAGGTTTCT
>JBHLRC010000147.1:0-7628 GCA_048882965.1 Candidatus Thorarchaeota archaeon | reverse complement strand
GCAAAGCAGGAACAAGAGATCATGATTCAGTTTGCCAATACTCTAGAAGCTGAGAATAAAGCCCTGAAACCAGAAACCGTCAGTATAGGTTCTACACCCACTGTACGCCTTGCAGATTCATTTCAGGAGGGAATCACAGAGATTCGCCCTGGTAATTATCTCTTCTTCGATTACACACAGGTTGCCCTCGGTTCATGTGATGTTTCTGATTGTGCACTCACAGTTCTTTCCAGTGTCATCAGTGTGAATCCAGACAGGGTAGTGATTGATGCGGGAGCGACCGCGCTCTCAAAGGATACCGGACCCACACACATTGAATCTAACGTGGGATATGGCAAGTTGATTAAAGACTATCAAAGAAGTCAACTGAATGTGAATGTCATACTAAAGGCTCTTTCACAGGAACATGGCAAGATTATTCCAGTTGACGAAGCTAGCATTGAATACAAGCATGGAGATAGAGTTAGAATCTTGCCAAACCATTCATGTCTTACGGCAAACCTATTCGATCAGTATTACATTGTAGAAGGAGAAACTGTCGTAGACAGATGGAAAATACATCGAGAGAGATTCGAGTAGTTTCTGTGCTGTTTTTATAGAATAGAGCTCATTAGAAATAATGAGGGTGGTAAATGAGTAGTGGGGCTGCAAAACAAATACTGAAACTCATTGAAAGCGCGGAAATGACTGCACCGCAGATTCAAGGCAACATCGGTGTGACAGGTTTAGAGGATGCAAGTGCTGAACTGTATAATGGAATTGTTTCAACTCAGATTGCTCTTGAAATGGGGAACATGAATGTAGAAGAAACAGGGAATGTACCAAGTCTTCGTTTTTTTGCAAAGGAACCAACTCTGATAAGATGTGGAGAAGGAGTGTTAGGGGGAGGCAAGCAAGATCGAATAGTAGCTGAGAGCACAGTGATGGAAGGTCACAGGAACCTCAACGTATTCTGTATCGAAGCAGGAAGATGGCAACACTCACATGATGAGTGGTTGCACACTAATACACCGATTACTATGCGGCGGGCAATTCTTGAAGGCAGGAATCAACAATATGTGTGGAGCATGGTACAACAGATACTCTCAGTATGGGGAGTGAGCTCTGGTACAAACGCGCTTGGGGAGCTCTATGTGTATCACGGACATGAGTTTGAAAGATATGTTAATCGTTTCAAGTGGTCAGACGATGAGATTGGCATGATTGTCAGCATCGATGGCAAAGTACAAGGTGTAGAGATTTTTGGGGACAAAATGGGATTGCGTAGAGATTATGCTGCAATCCTGAAGGAGAGTTACGCACCTATAGCATTGCGTTCACAAGACAGAGAGATGACATATCAGGATATCAATGAGGGGATAAGCCAATTCCTATCTGAATTGAATTCTGGACATAGGTATGCGCAGGTGGTTAACCACGGTGGTAATCTAGCGTACGCTTGTGCTGTATGATCACGAATTTTTCTTTCCTCGTCGGATGACATACAAACTCACAATCACAAGAATGCCTAGTCCAGCTCCACTCAGGACATAGAGTAGTACATCGAATAGTGTGGGAGGCAATGGCTGAATTTCCACAATGACAGAATCGATCCGTCCAGGGTAATAGGGGTAGGTCACCACTAAGGTGAAGTTATGAGTACCTACTGCGAATCCATCCAATGGAAAAGAGATGGTTTGACCTTCTCTCTCTGTTATTTGTACTGAACCCTGAAAGTATGAGGTCCCATTGAGTAAGATGCTATATTCAATTTCATCGGGAAGAAAGTTTACAGAATCAAATGTCAGACTCCAAGCAATTTGGTGACCCAACTCACCTTCAATGAAGGTTAAGTCGGAAGGAGAATTCAATGTTAAAGCAGCATAAGTGGGGATCCCGTCACCTACTTGAATCAGTTTAAATCCATCAGCAAAATCGCCGGGCCAATAGTCGCTGGGGATATTAGTGAATGGTCCAGCATATACCGTGAGATCCACACTGAATGCACGTATTCGCCAAATATAATCATGGGATGTAAGAAATCCAGTTGAATCCCAGACGAAGAATGGTTCTGTCAGATTAGTGGCAATTAACTGGTAGGAAGCTCCTCCATCATTACTCAACCAAGCTTGATAGAAGTTCACGTCATCAGCATTCAGATCTGTCGAAGACCATGTAATATTGTAGATATCCGTTTCAACTTCAGAGGGATAATATACATTCACCGAAGGTGAAAACCAATTCCCAAAACTGACATTCTGATAATAAAGCTGGACAATACTTCCATTTAGAGAGTCCCGGACAGTCACCAGTATGTCTTGTGTAGAGTTGCCAACATATTGGTATGTGTCATAGTAAACGCTTCGAGATGTATTGGCCACAGTGATATTCAATTCGACGAAGAACAACTCGACCTTCGCAAATTCACTAGCACCTGTATATGTTGCATTTAGTACTACGTGGTCTCCTGTAATGGTGGAGAAGTTCTCAACAGGTTGAGGAATTGATTCCCAACGGGAAGTCCAAGTCATATTTATTGGCAAGCTGGATTCTGTAATCTCCATATATTCAATTCGCGTAACGGAATTCTCAATCATGACTTTATGGTCCTGAGAAGAAATGTTAATTGTGCTCACTAACATGAAAACAATTAATCCAAGGATGAGTTCATTTCTCAATTCCGTTATCTCCACCCAAGTTGTCGACTAGTACTATTTGTCCCCAAAAAAATATCATTCTACTTATTGAACATGGGGAGTAGCAGCATCTGAAAGATTCTGTTTGAATGATATAGAATCCAGTGGCCGCAGAAGCGGCCATCTAGATTAGAGGTTAAAACTAGCTAGTAATACGGCCAATTGGCAAGACGTCTCGACCATAGACTTCATTCATAACTTCAGCCATTGCAAGATAGATTGCGCTGAAACCACAGAGTATACCCTCGTAACCAGCAATTACGTTCACGAAAGCAAACCCTGCGTGACCAATGGCTAATAGCCAAAACAGGATTGTAAGTGTGAGAAACACGACTTGTAATGCTCTGTTGAGTTTCAATGTACTTAGAAACATCCAGAATGTGAAGAGACCCCACATGAAGAGATATGGAACAAGTACCAATGATGCCAAAGCTACGTCAGTGATAGGAGCAACAAGTCCCATTGCTGGGAAGAAATTAATGAAGACAAATGTCAGCCAGAATAGGCCGTAAGAGCTGAATGCAGTGGCTCCGAATGTGTTACCATTCTTTAGCTCCCAAATACCCGCAATGATCTGCGCCAGTCCACCGTAGAAAAAGCCAACGGATAGAATCATACCTATTGATTCTGCAGGAACAATCTGCGCGTTCAGAAGATTCAGTAATACTGTGGTCATGCCGAATCCCATAAGACCCAAAGGAGCAGGATTCGCAATTTTTTGTGAACTCATAGTTATCATCCATAGCGGCCTGCTTCTATGTTTCTATTAAAATATAGCATACGACACAAATGTCGCAACAAACAATTGCCCACAGGTAGAACATATCTTATTTTTCATACCCTGTTTACAATTACATGGCCACAGTAGGGACAGGTTTCCTCCTCTCCCGGAAGAATTGGCGCATCAAGCTTGCCATCACAGTTGGGACAGACGGTTACAGCTTTTGGAAGTTGGGAGACTGCTTCTTGAGTATAGACAACCTTTGAGTTCTCATCAATCACTCCACGAAACTTGCCTTGCTTTGACAGCTCTTTTAGCGCGTCCACAATCTGCTCTTCAGTAGACTCAGTGACTTTTTTGATCTGGTCAAAGGTCATCCTTCTCTGTGCATAGAGTAGATGTAACAGACTCTCTTTCAGTGACACAGCTTTGGGACTAACAATCTCATGAGCTCGTTGGTCAAGATACACCAGAGGCAAACGACGTTTTGCCAGTTTCTCCGCGGAATCAGCTACAACCTGTGGCTCAACACTGAGTTCTCTTGCAGCATCCTCCACACTAATTCGACCTTCTTTCTGTACAAGTGGGATGAGTTCTCCCGAAACATCACCAATACGAGCTTCACGAGTTCCCTTTGCCAATAACCAGAGTCCAATTACTAATTCAGGAAGAGCTACTATCGCCCACGCTACTAATCCAGATGTGATTAGAGTGAGGAATGGTTGACCCTCAACCATCATGGTGCTTTGACACACTATGTAGGTCATTGCGATTGAAACAATAATTAGAATGAAACCAACAAGTTGTAGTATACGTGGATGCATGTCTTCTCTCTCTCCTCACCCAAAGTCAGAACATAACTGCAATTATAGATTCCGACTCAGGAATTCAACTGTTTGAAGTAATACAAACCTATTTTCTCGTTCGAAACATCAAATTCCCTTGAAAGATGTCTATTCTATGTGCAACTAACCGAGTTGTATCTAACACGGATAAGTTATATATAGACAGACAGAACGTAAATGAAGTACAGACCCTGAAAGGACGTGTACCAATCTAATGGTTATTGACAAAGAGGGTGCGACCTCAGCAATCATTCTTCACCTAACTCCCGGAGAACCGGTTGTGTTCCCGGCTGAATTTGTGGCGGACATCGGGGAGAAGGCAGGGTTAGTGGTAATGCACCACAAAGACCGCGTCGTGAAGATCTTCCCAGTCGCTAACGAGGACATTTATCTGCTCAGGATAGAGATCTCTGATCTCTCTCGTAACTTCCTGAAGCAGTTGAACTTTGCATTTAATGATGCGAAGCTTAGTGACATCATCTTCACAACTGGTGTATGCCTACGCGGCGAACGCTGTTACTATGAGTGTTACTTCATACCAGATCAACTGGTAGTCACACTCAACGAACTCGAAGACAGCCTGAAGAAGATCCCTGGAGTATCCAGAGTGGTCCTCAGAAAGGTTTCCTAGGCATTTGTCTAGAGCCCGTACAGGGCGTCAGAAGAGTAGGTCTAACCCGACGGACCCGTCCAAAACGATGTCGTATATGGAGCCTCGGCCGCAAGCTTGAGGCTCATTATCTTTTCTTCATCTAGCAAACATGAGTTGATTCTATAAACCACGTTCTTCGTCCATTCTCGCTCGAACTAGTTCACCGAGCTCATCATCACGTTCTGCTACGTACTCCAGAAACTGTTGCTTGTACTCAGGGTCAAACTCATATTTGGGATCTGCAATATAATCTAGAGCGTAATCAAGACCCTCTTCCAAGGTGTCATGTTGCAGTATTTCTTCGATGAATGTTTCATGATGAAATTGTGTGATGTCTTCCTTTTCGATATCCATTGTGGGTATGTAGAATAATGCAGCAATTCCGGGAATAACAAATAACAATGAATGAATTACACGAGCTGGACTTATTACCCAGAAGAAGAAATCAAAATTGAAAGAAGTGATTACTCCAATAATATCATTGACAAACAAGAGGATGACAAAGATTCTTGTATGTTCAGATTTAGGTTGTTTTCGGATGAGAAAGACTGAAACTATTGCCCACATTGCAACATGAGGTTGGTACCACATAATATCACGAAGGACAAAATAGAATTCTGGAATGAGTCGTAGTGGTACGGCAACTATAATGAGAAGAACTGCTTGAATCATGAAGATGGCTGTAGCAATCTTCTCAAGACCAGTTCTCTCTTGTGCTTCACCCATGAGCTTGGCTTCACCGGATGCCCAAATATGTGCTTCTCTTTCAAGGAAGGCTACTCCTGTAGAGTAGCGTCTACAGGAGCTCCAATCCCTCATTCCTCAGTTCCCTATAATGCCGAAGGTTATGAGGAATGTATGCATCAAGAAACACATTGAGTATGTGTTCAGGGTCTCGTTCAATCCCATAGGTCTTGAAGTACTTGAGTACATTCTTGATGTCACGCATCAAGAACAGCTCCACTTTGTTCATGTCAGACCACTTATTCACAGGCTCACTCTGTGGGACATCGATGATCCAAGGCTGGTCTTTCCACCAGAGAATGTTGTAAGGACTGAGATCTCCATGTGTGTAATGAGCCTCACTGTACATCTTCAGATACTGGTCGAGGACCTCGTTCATCACAGCCTCTGGATTTTCCAGCTCGACTTCCCTCAGTTGGGGAGCAGGGATTTCTCCATCCCCGATGTACCTCATTGTCAGATAGTTTGCAACCCTTGAAATCGGAGTTGGCACTCGAACTCCAACATTAAAGCAGTTTTGTAGTATGTCAAACTCTCCAACAGCAACGTCCTCAATTAGTCCAAGTATCCAACGGGTCTTCTTTCCACTAGATTCTCTGATGTGACCCTTGGTCGTGGATAGCTTATGAGGTGTAGTCCAGCGTCTATACGCCTTCAGGATGATGGGGTGGTTGTGCCAGAGTGCCAAGTAGATCGAGGCTTCTTTTCCTGCACTCATCTGATAGAGCACATCTGTGGCTAGACCATAGTTGATTGCATCTTGACGAACCTCAACAAATGATATCTCACCGATTTCTGCCTTGCCACAGGTGCCACCTCTCAATTCATCTCGTTTCTGATCTATAGCACTGCCCTTCGCCAGAGGGTTGAACTTGTCTACTCTACTCATTCAAGCACCTCCAACAAAGGTCTCATCATAGTTCCTCAGATTATGGGGAACATATTCTGAGAGGAATACCTTGAGAATCTCATCAGGGTCTCTTCGGATTCCGTATTTCTTGAAGTATGAAAGGAGGTTCGCAATGTCCCGACGGAGGAGAGAGACGACCTGCTTCATGTCAGCCCATGGACCTACCTGATAAGATTGAGGTAGGTCAATGATCCACGCACGTCCTTGCCACCAGAGTATATTGTAAGCACTAAGGTCTCCATGGACATAGTGGACATCCCGATACATGATGAGGTAGTCATCGAGTATCTCATCCAAGACCAAGTCAGGCTCTTCCAAGTGGACATTCCTCAGTTGGGGTGCAGGCTCTAGCTCATCGCCAATGAATCTCATAGTGAGATAGTTACCAACTCTACCAACGGGAGTGGGAACATTCATTCCTGCATTGAAACAACCAAGAAGTATATCGTACTCCTTCGCTGCGATTGCCTGCATCCTTCCTGGGGCAAAGAACCCCTTACTCTTCTTTGCTTGAGCAGACTGCCAGAATCTGTATGCCTTCAGAATGAGTGGGAAATCCTTCCAGTTTGCCAAGTAAATCGAAGCTTCCTTACCAGCGTTCATCTGGTAGAGAACCTCAGTGGCAAGTCCAAATTTCACTGCATCATCCCTGACTTCGTCTAGAGTGATCTCATTGATAGCGACAGTCCTTCCTCTCTTACTTCCCCTTTGAGCATCTCTCTTGATAGAGAGAGCACTTGGCTTTCGAGGGTTCAGCTTCTCAACAACTGGTGACATCTAGTAAGCCACCTCATCGTTTGAGAGCCGTATTCCATGGTATATACCAGGAATATGTTCCAAGAGGGGAGCTTTTCGCTTCTCTGGACTCCGTCGATCCGTACGTCTGCATTTCTGATTCGCGGTGCATTTGTTGTGCGAACCATTCTCTTTGTGATTGTTAGTATACAATTTTTGTTTCACTCTCATCGGCTGAGCAACACGCATCTTACATTAATAGCACATCATCAACATGGACACACGTACCCCCGCCAGTCAGTGCCGCTTCGTGGGTTGAACCGCCGGTCGTGTTCGTGCTTGTTAT
>JBHLRC010000146.1:0-7810 GCA_048882965.1 Candidatus Thorarchaeota archaeon | reverse complement strand
TTCCATTCCATCTGCCGCCGTTCAGATAGAGATAACCAAAGCGAACCATATCTCGTGGCTTCAACCATAATCCTCCACCTGCCTGATAAACATCATTCAATGTCTTCTGCCAGACACAACCAGGTATTCCAATCGGACCGAAGAGATACTCATCCGTGAAATCAACTAATGTCTGATTGGAAAACTTCTCAATCAATACGCCAAGTATTATGGAGGCTCCACTGTTGTACACCCACTGCTCTCCAGGTTCGTAAGCCATTGGTAGATTGAGGAAATAGTCTACTGCGTCATCAGCAGTGACCATAGCTGCAAGATTGTTGTTTTCAGTGTCAGTATAAGGATATGTCCACTCATCCCACTCGACTCCTGCGGTCATAGTAAGAAGGTGCCAGATGGTCATATGCTCTTTTCTCTCATCAAGCTCAGTAATGTTCCTATCACTGAACAAGTCAACGATAGCATCATCGATTCTGAATAGACCCTGTTCAATAGCTATACCCACAAGTGCAGAAGTGAAGCTCTTTGAAACAGACTGCTGTGTGTGGAAATAGTCCATATTGTACTCTTGGGTCGGATACTCTTCCCAGACTATGTATCCACCTCGAACAACAATGACCGAGTCAATGGGCCAGTTAGATTCATCGATATATGTCATCATCTCAGACAATCGAGTTGAATTCATTCCCTGTTCTTCAGGTTCACACACTCTCCATTCGTATGTTGGAAAATAATCACGAGGAGTTTCCTGAAATTGAAAGGGGTGATCTGCTACTGAAAATGTAGATGGACCTAGTATTATGACAAAGACTAGTGCAATGCATCTGAGTTTCCCTAGCAATCATGTCAACCTAACTCAGCAATTGTCTTCTACAACATATTAGAATTATCCACTAAGCAAACTCAGCCTTTATCCTATCAACGAGTTTTTCACTCTCTGGAGAGTCAGTCAGGAACTCGACATCGTCAATTGAAGATACGCCAATTCCAAGTTCCACAGCACGCGCGATCTGTTCTTGTTCGAAGATAGGTCCTTGAGAAACCTCCGGAGTTGTCCCAAGCATCCGCAGCAAGGCAACACCTACAGCATCAATTGCCACCTTGTCGGTCCCTGCAACAAACACATTGGCTTCCTTTAGTGTACCCTCCATTGGACCTCCATCAACAAAAGCAAGTACTCCGTCCATAATGATGTTGTCCCACTTGTAAGCTGCATTGATTTCAGCTATCATCTTTCTCTGATTTGGAGAGCTGTGCAATTCGTTCATGTATTTGTAACCTACTCTTGGAACAAGAGCAGTAGCATTCTTCATTGAAAGTGTGAAGTGGCCTCCATACATGTGCGTCTTTAGACAGCAGGTTTCGATGACACACTCTGCTTCATCATAGACCTTTGCAAAGAGAAAACCATCCTTCCAGTGATTGCCCTCTGGATTCTTCATGACCCATTCATCGCGCGGAATTGTTTCGAGGTTCACAATGTCGAAACCAAACTCATCTGCCAGTTCATAGAGACCTTTCTGTTTGAAGGCCTCCTCAGTGTTTGCTGGACCGCATCTCTCTGCAATGGTGATTGACTTTGCACCCATCTCTTGCAACTTGACAAGTATCTGTCTGAAGGTCTCCATGTGAGTTGATGCTGGCGGTGGATCCGCAGTATTGAAGTTTGGTTTGAGAACAACCTTCTTGTTTTTGACTGGATTGACCCCAAGAAGGTCGAAAGACTTGCTCACTCCATAAATCCGATCATTGGTTGAAATCACTGCTACCTTTGTCATATGTTACACCTGTTTTGGAGAATGTGTCCCCATGGGTGCAACGGTATATGATGGTTTTGTAATAATCATCCATCAAGTAGTTCGTCAAGATTCAGGGTCATTTTGTGGAGCTTATGATGCATCCGATATTTCCTTTTCTCACATATTTCAGCAAGCTCAGGAATGTTAGTGAAAGTAGTGCGTACATAATCAAACTCTGGAAGACTGTACTTCTTCAACTCTGACACAAAGTCATCAAAGCAATCAGCACTTGTCATCTCAAAAGGGAAGCACCCCGGAAATTTGGGACTGAATCTAGCGAAACCCTCGATATGTCCTTCACTATTCTTGAGAACTAATACATGGACATCATCGTCAGATAGAAACTTCCTGATTTGTTCAGCTGGAGTTGAAGGAAAGATGTCTACAACCGTTTTGATTTCCCCCTCCTGAATCTCATGGCAAGAATACTCCCCTCTCGGTTCTACTGAATCAAAGGGAACGAAGTAATGCCACGTAGTTCCGACTTTCTTGAATCCAGTCTTTCTGTATAGTCCCAAAGCGGCTTCATTGAGGTCTGCTTGAAGATGCACTGCTCTTATGTCACCTTGAGTACGAAACCAATCTAACGCATGATCCATGAGTAATCTTCCATACCCCTTACCTCTTTGCGCTTCAAGAACTCCTATACCTCTAACATAACCTTCATCCTTTCCATATCTTTGCACCATGAGAAAGCCAATCATCTCATCATCCAACTCGAGAATGAAGAATCCATCACCCTGCACATGTTTCTTGAAGATATCCCCCGAAACTGCATCCTCCGGAAATATTTCAATATTCATCTTGTGAAACTTTTCCCAGTCTTCACCTACAGCTCGTTTAATTTCTGCCATCCTGACCACAGCATTTCCTTCATATCTGGCACTTCTATAAGAAAAGCTATGGTCAAATCTGATTGACCCAATATAAATTGGACTTGGGGTGTTTCGCGAGAGCCCCCTGTTCCCTACTTGTTCGCGTTTTTCGGCTTTGTTATAAGGCCAAAAAGCACATTTGTGTGCTATGAGAAGTGATTTTGAGATTGAAGACGCGACTGAAGCAGATCATGATGCAGTCGTCACCTTGCTGAAGAAAACGAATCTACCTCCGGATGATGTTGAAAAACACATGGCAAACTTCATGGTTATTAGACATTCTGAGGCAGTCACTGGACTAGAAATGTTGATTGGCTCAGTTGGGCTTGAGATTTATGGCAAATCTGCATTACTTAGGTCTCTGGCTGTCCACCCTGATTTTCAAGGAAGAGGATTAGGTACAAGATTGGTTAACAGCATTATCGAGGTTGCGAAGGAAAAAGGCATCAATCGTCTATTCCTTTTGACAGACACAGCTGAAAAATTCTTCGAGAAGAAAGGATTTGTAGTTGTGACACGTGATCAGGTGCCCGAGGATATGAAGAAGTCGGTTGAGTTCACAACATTATGTACTAGCTCACCATCAATGATGCGTGAGATCTGATTAAGTTTGAAAGGTGAGCTCTGAGCTTCGAAGATTGAAGTAATATAGAGAGTCATGGTGAAGACTGCACTTTGACTATCTTGTGCTTTGAATGAAGGATATCTGCTTCTTCCGCTCCTCTTCCCATTTCTTACGTTCTGCTCTCAGCTGAAATAGGTCAACATCCTTGTAGATGAGACCCTCCTTTCCTCTGGGGATGGTCAGATCAGTCCGGTCTTTCTCCGGGGTGTAGATTAGAGAATCTCCGAACTCAGCAACATTGGCAAAGAAACAGTATGCATAGATTGATCGTCTAGCATCGTAATGAGCTGCCCTGAAGTCTGCCGTTACAGGAGTAAAAGCAGGATTGATAACAAGGTCTACTGGTGGATCAGAGTTTTTCAGCTCAACTCGGAGGTCCATATCAAGGAAGTCGCGGCAGATAGTGATAGCTATCCGTCCATACTTGGTTTTACAGATGACTGTGTTCTTTGTTTCAGGTACATCTATTCTCTCGATGAACCTCTTACCTCCTATGTGGATGATAGCAGGTATGTGTTTCTCCTGCTCCCAAATTATCCCGTCTGGTCCATAGACTCTGCAGACATTTCTTCTTGTATTTTGGTCATGGAAAGACCCCGGGATGATGATCATGTCATACTGTTTTGCGAAATCTTCCAAGTCATCAGCTAATAGTTTGAAATTCAGGTCGATGGTCATCTCAGGAAAGAGAAGGATATTGATGCCATTCGAATGAGCTTTATTGACCATCTCCTTCAGCTTTTCTCGAATGGACTCGATTGCCTGCTCTTGAAACCCAATGAGCCCATCCGCCTTCTCCTCATACAATTCATTGAGTATATCTCCGTCCTCAGATAGTCCAAATTGTGCGATACCTACACGAAACTTACTCAATTCAGAGTTGTCAGTACCCTTGAGAAGGTTTCTGTGTACTAGACAGTACTTTGCCCGTTCTAAATCAGTAAGTTGTTCGACTCCCAGACTCTCCACTGTCTTTTGAACCATCCTTGATAACAAGTCATCCAGATTGGTTAGACTGACCATTTCTTTAGGTGATGGTTTCGTTTCAAGAATGGACTCCCAACGTTTCACTTCATTCTGAAGTATATCGATTTCTCTCTGAACTATATTGCCAAGTCTTTGAAGTCCTTTCTCCTCAGCAATGGACTTGGCCTCTAACATCAATCTCTGAGCTTCATTGACCTCAAACTCGACCAATGCCAACTTGGATTGTAGCAGGTATGTTTCTACAACTAGAGGATGAGACGCTTGCTCTTGGGCAACAGCCATCAATTGCTGAGTAAGGTCTTTAACTCTCTGAAGCACTTCTTCTTCACGAGTTGCCTTTAGTTCAAAAAGCAGGAGATCACAGAGATGAATCATGGCTGTCATTGTCAAGGTATGATCTGCCACTTTCTCTGAAACAATCTCTTCAAGAATCTCTTCAGCTCTCGCTCTATCACGAGTGCGAAGGCTCTTCTTGAGGATTAATGCTTCGGAGATCTTGAACATGTGCCTGATCGTATTGTTATCTGATATCTCATTGATTTCTTTAAGCTTGGACAGAGAATCATTGGCGAGTGTAGTATCGTTGTTATCTAGTGCTAGACTTACAATTTCCTTGAGAACTACCGCCATTAAGCGAGAGTTACCCATATCTTCTGAAATGTTCAAGCTTCGTTGATAGTACTCAAATGCACTCTCAGGATTCCCTTGTCTTGTCAGACATTCACCAATATTCCCAAGAGCTAGTGCGATTCCTTCTTTTTGACCCATGTCATCGTATATCAACAGACTACGTTGGTAGAACTCCAGAGCAAAATCCAGTTCGCCTTTGATGCTGTATATCTCTCCTATGTTGTGCATAGCAAGAGCAAACTCAGGTCCTATGCTGAGACCATCCTGAATTGCTAGACTCTTGTCGTAGTATTCTGAGGCTTTGTCTAGATTTCCTAGGAGTCTGTATGTCGCACCGATGTTGATCAATCCGGTTGCAATATCCTGCTTAGTAGAAATCCGTTTCTTGATAGCTAGACTCTGTTGAAGATAATCAAGTGCTTGATCCAACTCACCATTTGAAGAACTGATATTCGCCAGATTGTTCAGCACTCTGCTAACCGCCTTCTCATCCCCCAACTCCTCGCTGATGGCTAGACTTCTCTTGTAGAAGTCAGTCGCTTGATTGAGGTTTCCCTTTGACCAATATACTAATCCCAAGTTGTTGTAGGCAACTGCAATTCCTTCCTTGTCGTCAAGTTCCTCTCTGATTCTTAATCCATCTTCATGGCACTCTTGTGCACGGTCAAGTTCACCCCTATACCAGTGAATGATACCTGAGTGCGAGAGTAAGATCGCTTTCTTTGCCTTCAGGTCATCAAGGTGTTTCATTTCATCGGAAGACAATATTTCCTCAGCTTGCTCGACAACACCAAGTCCTCGCTCCAGTTTCCCTAATCTCCAAAAGATCTCTGCTTTTAGAATCAGTGCGTCAAGAGTCAATATGTTGTCATTAAGGTCCTTGTCATCAAGAATTGAATCAACAAGACCGAGTGACGCTTCTAAGCTCCCCTTCTCCTTCATCTCTTTTGCACGAGATAGTTGCTCTCGACCAGTGTCAGTCAAAACCTCGCATCCTGAAACAAGCGCTGCTATCATTCGTGTATTTGTCTAAAAGGATTTCCAGCGATGAAATCCAAAGATGGAAAAAACCTGTTCTCAGACTGAACCAATTTCAGTTCTAATCAGAAATACTTCAGATGTTAATAGTAATTACTCATGATTATCAAAAATTGAGAGGAACAATGGTTATTCCTCTCTCCATTTATCAAAGATTCAAGCTAGCAGTATTTCAGCCTACTCTTGTGAAAGAAATTCCAGAATAGAAGGTACCACCTTCTCAGGCATTTCAGTTTGGGGATAGTGTCCCGCACCCTCAACTATGAGCTTTTCTGCATGTAGTGCATCGACTATGAAATCAGCTTCTGCTTCTGGATTTGGCCAATCTGGATCCTCTGATCCCATTATAACCAATGTTGGTTGATCTACTTTCTCAAATCTCTCCTCCGATGGTTTTCTCGATGAAGACCCTAAATCCATCATTGCATTGAACCGCCCAGGTTCTCTCAGATTCTTGTCAAGAGAATCTAAGTACTCTTCAAAATCAGCAGGTTTGCATGTTGGATATAATGATCGATAATATGAAATCCAGTTTCTAACCTTCCATGGCCCACGGAGAAGAATAGCCAAAGCCAGTCTTTGCCCAAGAGAAATCTTTGCATCTCTCACGAAGGGACTCACTAGAATCAATGACTTGATAGCTTCCGGTTTTTCAGCAGCAGCCCAAATCACTGCCGCTGGTGAGAATGATGTTCCAATAACGTGAGCGGGACCAGAATCCAAATGATCAATCAATTGCAGTATATCCTCGCCAACTGCAGGAACTGTGTATTCTGTCCAATTTGCATCTGACTCTCCCTGTCCTCGAAGGTCTAAGGTTATGACACGATATCGGGCTCTCTCTAGTTCGGGAGCAAGATAGCGATATTCAGAACGCAAAGCTCCCATTCCGGGTAGCATTATGACAAGCTGACCTGTTCCACCACTGTCATTATAAGCCAAACGACCTTCTGATAGCTCAATGTATTTGGTTGTTCCAAAATCAGTGTCTTGTTTTGTAATTTCAGTACTCAAATTCGAATCATCTTCATTTTAAAGAAATTAACTATAGTTTATTAAATTTATAGATGCCTGATTTCGTACAAGTATACTTTGATGTCAATCTTTAAAACAGAATTTTCCAAACATTCGAATACAATGCGAGGAATAATGACAATCCAGTATTGGTTCCCAAATATTAGTGGGAACTAATGCTATGTCCTTTTCCTCGTGATGCCTACGTTTTCTCTGTGGTCCTCTCGGGGGAGAGGACTAGGTCTGCGGACTGTAGCTATAAGCGAACAGCTGCTCTGGATGTCTTGTTCTTCATTGGAGGTAAAACAAGAATGTCAGGAAGTATATCACGAAAACGGAAAACTAAGGCAATGCGTCAACGTAGTAAGGAAGAGGTCCGATGGTATCTCAAGTTCTTTGCAGATATGATCCAAGAAGAGCATGAGAGTAGAATGTTTCCGAATTCTGAGTATACTACTCTGACATCGGAGCAGATTCTTCGAATCATCGAGGGTCCAAGTATAAAACGGAAATGAAACACTGAAGAAAGACCAGAGGGTCCCGAGAGACCCTCCTCCCCTTTATTTTGTTTATCTTCGTCTAAGGAAGACAATTGCTATCACAATGACAACTACAGCAACGCTACCTACAATGGCAATCGGTATCCAAGACGGGATTGGCTCTGTAGGTGGTGGAGTAGGTTCGTCATCTACAACGATATTGTCCAAAGCTACATCCCTTGAAGCAAAGAAGTAGAAGACCGGTTCAGAACCAAATGGATCTTCAGACGGTAAACCTCCATTTGCTTGCATACGTAGGGTACCGTTGATGTATACGTCTATTCGCCCATGAGTAGCTTCTCGTGA
>JBHLRC010000145.1:0-7854 GCA_048882965.1 Candidatus Thorarchaeota archaeon | reverse complement strand
AGTTCTTCAAAATGTGTAAGAGAGATGGGAAGCAATAGTCGCTCTCTCATCAGGTCCACTACTTTGTTTCGATGCTCTGAATTGATGATAATCACTGTGTTTGAAGAATTGACTGTGAATGATGAACCATCCCCTGTCTGAACAACTCTTCTCGAAACTGATTGTCCTATGGTTGAAGGGACATAATCCCGAACCTGAGTCAATAGATTTGAGGGATCTCCAATGAACGGGATTACAATTGCTGTCGTAATTGCTGTTGCAATTGAAACCACAAGCCCGTAAGGTAACGCAATGACAAACGCTACAATCATCAGATACACGGTGGCGGCATACCCTACAACATTCAATATCATCTTGACAGGTGTTTCCTGCTTTTGGGCTTTAACGACACGAAGGATGACAATTGTGGTTGAAATAACCAGAATCAGTGGCAGTGGATTACCAGTCCTGAACGCGATAACCATCCCTACTACGGAGGCAAGTAATTCTGCTCCACCCGCAATAGCAATTGCACCTGCGAAGACAAGCCCAATGAGTTTGATGATGCTTTTCCCGAACACTAGCCTTGTCCTCCTACTGGTTGTGAAATTCGAGAACTCTGAGGTTGTACTAAAGGAACTCCTCCATCCATGAGTCGTAGGATGCCTATCTGTTCTTGGTCTTCAGGTGTATCCAAGACTCTCATTATTCGAGTTGATTCTTCAAGCGTATTCCTGACAAGTAGAATGTCGTGGTCGACCCACTTCTTTATTGAACGATGATGGACTGCGATGTTACCAGAATCGTTCATTGCTCTGCTCTCACTCGTGATGATAATCTTGATTCCCTTTTCATCGACGATTCCTGCAAGTGTAGGAAGCGCATCCTCAAACAATTCTCTTCCCCACATTGTCGGATCATCTCTAGCCATGTCCAACAGTCGTGTAATCGAGTCAATCACAATTAATCCCACTCCAGGTTGTTTAGCCCTTGAAAGACCTAGAATGAGGTCTCTTAGCTCCGTCCGATCACTAGTCATTGTTACAGCCACATTCGTTATCGAACCTCCAGCTACCTTCACACTTCGAATTAGTTTTGGAATGAAACTCTGCTTTGAATCAGTGTTGATCCATTCGACCTTTGAATATCGCGAGTCTTCTGCAGCCATGGCGCAGGCAAAGAGTGTCTTTCCTGAACCTGCATCTCCCCAAAGATGAATCAGACCATCCAAAGATAGCATTTCAGTGAGAGTAGTCTTAGACACTCGCAGATTCACGCTCCTCATCGAGTTCTATCTCATCTAACAGAGAAAGCTGTTGCGTGTCCTTGACCTTCTTCTTTTGTCTTCTATTCCTAGCAGTGACCACATCCGCTCCAGTTATGTTCATCTCAGGTTCATCTGATCCATCTAATTCTTCATCTGTTTTCGAGGCTTCAACTGATGCATGTAACATCATGTCCACGAGCTCATCCTCATCACCACCGTCCTCTTTTGATGAAGGGGATTCACTCTCTTCAGCTTCGCGCGAATCTGATTCTGTCTTTTGTTCTGGAATCTCTTCCTCTGGAGTGGCAAGTTCTTTGTCAATCTCCTCGACTGCTTCTTTCATCGCTCTTTTATTGAGATGCTCATCAATCGACTCCTTGATGTCTGGTCTCAATGTACCGATATTATAGAGTGCATTGTTTAGCTGTGTCAGATATTCAACCGCCTCCACAAAGGTAATCTTCTTTGTAACATGACCAGTCAGACCTACGTAGGCTAGGGCAAGTGTTTCCTCCTCCTCAACATACCCAAGATCTTCAAACAGACTCAGAAACTTGCGTAGTCCTATATCCGCTGAAACCATCGCATTGGAATTCGAGTTACTCTCAAGAGGTGCTAGTCTGACACATTCGTCAAGAACAGAACATGCGGCGTTAACTGTTGAATCCACATTTCCTTCCTCCAACGCCTGACCAGCTGCAGCAATTAGTGGCGAGACTACAAAGTTCAAATCACCAATCAACTGTAATTTCTCTTCATTTTCAATAATTGAATTTGAGATTCTATCAGCATCTCCCAGTCTATCAAGGATCTTCTGTTCATCAGAGAGCGTGGTGATGAATCCATTGATTGAATTTCTTGAAGATTGCAATAGATACCCTCCAGCAAGCCCTGATAATGCACTGATTAGAAGAGGTACAATCAAAGAACCTGAGCCGACTGCTAGCACTGAAAGACTTGCCACAAGTCCAATGATGAGACCTGCCAGAGCGAGAACACCAAACCAGCCTCGAGAAAGTCCTGTCTTTAAAAGCCCCCATTTATTCCCTAGTATACTCTTCTTCAGGTCTGGAAGAGTTGATCGAGCATCACTTCTTCTGATTAAGACAAACTCTTCAGGAGTAACTACCCTTCCCGTATCAGTTAACCAGGTAAGGTCCATTGTAGGCTTTGTACCTTCTGTGATTACATAGACCGTTCTCGTTTCATGGATGAGTGACTCTGTCTTAGCTGTTGACCCACGGAGTAGGAGAAGGTGCACACGTCCCCATGGCGTAAGAATGGCCTGTTCACTCATGAACTCATCTAGTCCTACATCTCCCAGAACTCGAGCTAGAGACCTGTTGATACTCTCCAAGACTGCCGCCCTCATCGCTAAGCCACTCTTTCCAAACTCCGCTTCTCGAAGGTCTAATACATAAACAACATCAACGTGGACACCACGTGTCTCTGGCACTGCTTCCAATCTGACGCCTAATGTTAGGCCATTTGGATATCGTGCTGTGAAATGTCCAGTCACTTCAAGAGCCGCGGAAATGTCATGCTCTCTCTTTTCTTTTGTAGAAGATTCCTGTTCAAGCTCTTCACTCTCAGTAACCTTCTCATCTCCGTTTGTCATTGTCATCTAACCTGTTCCTCCTTCATTCTTCGTCTCCCCCATTATCACCGAATCGGCTTTCCAAGGCCCCCAAGAGACCTCTGGCCATACCAAGGACCTTTGAGAGGCCTCCGAGCTCAGCAATGATTGATATCGAATACAGAAGCCATTTCGAAGACTCTAGTAGACCATACATGTCACCCATGTTAATTCCCAATTGATCTGCGAGTTGGCGGATTGAGATATCGGTGGTCACCAGAGCCGCCATCATATGATCGAATGAATCATCCAAGTTGTTCCCAATTTCGATTGCTACAAGATGTCTAAGCATCCACAGTAACTTTGTGTTGTCGTCAATTGTGGGAAGTAGTGCAAGTAGTTCCCGGATAGTTGGGATACTCAGGTATAACCTATTCACAGTCCTACCCAGTTTTGTGGGTTTCAGCTTGCCATTAACGTCACCTTCAACAAGACCAAGTCTGATTAGCAGAGCTAGGGGCGAGGTCTCTGAGAGCGATAGAGGGATTACATAGTCCGCGAGTGTACCTAGTTCCCGAGATGCTGTCATACCTAGAGCAACTAGATGGTGACACAGGATTCCATCCTCTGACATTGGGCAGCCACAGGAACACATCGGACCCTCGGTTGTACCATCTTGTGCTAGTCTCGCAGAGAAACGGCAGGTATACTGTCCTCCACCGTATCCCATTATGATCCCTCCAATCACAGTTTCATGTTGTTCACGGATTTTCGTTGCACCAAGAACTCCCTTCCGAGCGGAGTGAATTGTGTCTGTGAGAGCATGGCGTTCAAGAGATGCCTCTGCTGTGATTTCTCCTAATTGCAGTACTCTCATCGGTGCCTTTGAGTTTCGAATGGCACAGTGAACCAAGAATGATTCTCCAAATATTCCGTTCTCTATCTCCTCTAGCGTGGCTGATGATAACATATCAAGAATCACAAGGAGTTGTTCAGATAGTGAGCTTGACTCTCCTAGCATACTCGATATTGAATCATGTTTAGGCGTTAGAATTTCCTTTCCTGTTTCCTGGTCAGTCAAGACATCAAAGAACCGACCTTTGATCTTGTCTGCTTCACCTGTGCTTCCAGCTAGTATTATTCCGAATCCAATCTTGTCATGACCCGGTCTTCCAGCACGCCCCAGCATCTGATGAACACTGTTTGCAGAAAGGAACACTCGATGGTTGTTGGGTGTCATCGCGCTTGAGAGGACGACAGTACGGGCTGGTAGGTCCATTCCTGCAGCCAAAGTCGAAGTTGCAGAGATTATTCTGATCAGACCCTGAGTGAAGAGTCGCTCTACCAATCTCCGTGTCTGATAATCAAGACCAGCGTGGTGATACGCTGTACCGTCATGTAACAACGCTCTCATATCTGAAGGAATTCGTATGTTTACATTCTCCAATGATTTGAGTTCAAGATCCAATCTACCCTTCTCTTCTGATGTGAATTGCCTACCAACATCCTCTGCTAGCCGTAGAGCTTGCGCTTCAGCCTCCCTTCTTGTCCGATTGAACACGATTGCCTGACCATCACCCTGGATTGTGGTCATGACCAGCTTCTTGAGACTCTTGTTCTTATTCGCAGTAATTAGAACTCTGCTGACAAGAGGTACAGGTCTCTCATCTGACTCGACAAGCTCGCAGTTCATCCACTCAGCAAGTTCCTCAGGAAAACCTACTGTTGCTGAGAGAGCGATGATCTGTAAGTAAGGTAATTGCTTCCTTATTCGAACGATTAGACTTTCAAGTCGGGCTCCTCTGCCAGGATCTGCAAGGGTCTGAATCTCATCAATAACTAAGGTACCGAGTTCACTAATCCAACTGGTATGTCTGCGTAAGAGAGAATCGGCTCTCTCATAAGTTGTGACAATGATATCATTCTCAGCTAAGTCCTCTCCAGAGCTTTGATAGTCCCCTGTGCTAAGGCCAACCTGAATGCCAAAGACTTCATACCTTTCTCTGAAAACTTGACTTACTTGAACAGCAAGGGCTCTTAGTGGTACTAGGAACATACCCTTCTTCCCCGCAGTCACTGCACGAAGTAAAGCCATCTCACCGATGAGTGTCTTACCGGAACCTGTTGGACTCGACACCATCACACTCTTTCCTTTGAGGAGACCCTTGCCTATAGCTTGATTCTGAATGCCTCTAGTTTTGATTCCAGCTTTGCTTATTATTTCCTCCACCTTTGAGGATACATCAGCAACAGCCATCATACTTTAGCACCTTCCACTTCCTTAGCTTGTCGTAAAGCCATACTTCCTTTCATCGTGATTCTGAAATTGGAATAAACAACTCCACTGTGGGTTTCGCTCCCCCTCAGGATCATGCTCGCATGTTCAAGTCTTGCAAGAATCCCCTCTATGTCGGGATTCTTGTCCTCTCCACTAGACATTATGAACCTTCGAACTGCCTCTTCTGTCAGTGGTTCGTATCTCTCTAGGAGTTTGAGAACTCGAATTGCTAGGTTTGTGTTTCCGCCTGCAACCATGTCAATGAGTGTCCTGTCGTGAGGGAAAACGCTTTGTTTATCGGTCGGAACCAGATTATCTATTCGACTTGGCATATCTTGGAGTGGTTCAGACCGCGAAAGATCTGGTTCCTTATCCAGTTGAATGGGTTGACATGTTTCTGTTCCGTCATGAATGACGAGTGCTGTCTGATCATCCATTATTCTCAAGTATGAAGACTCTCTGGGTGAAATACGAGCTTTCGTATGCATTCCCGTTGTTAAGACATTCAATCCCAGTATATCTGATACAATCTTGATATCGACTGATTCTCTAATTCTGAGTGAAATGCAAGACTCAAGAACTGCAAAGGCACCCGGTGCCATATCCGCAGGATGTTCTAACGTCAACACCAATGGACCTCGTTTCTTTAGATTCTTCAGTAATCTTTCAGAGAATGAGTCATGTTTCATGAATCTTCGATTTCTAATTCTCATATTCTCAGCACCATCTAGAATGACAACGAGATTCGGGTCAGCCTGCAATCCTGCGAGTTTCATGCATATGAGATTCCATGCAAAACTATCTAGTCCAGTAGATCCCAGCGATGCCTTGATAATAGATAGTGATGGGTCAGCAAGCCGTCTTGTTGGAACTGTTTGTGTTCCATAGAATGCTCTAGCAGCTGGACCCATATGGAGAGATTTGATTGCCTCCAGACCGATGAGTGACTTCTTTGATGGTTTTTGGTTCTGGGTTAATTGTCCTTCTGATGAAACCGCACTGGGATCGTCAAAATCTGGACTTAATCGCACATCGGCAAGAGTCGCATTACCTAGTGATACTGCACGAGATACTGCAATCTCCAATTCTGCAGCACCTCGTAGGTCTTGAGCCGCAACAACTTGTAATGCTGACATGAAGAGCGGGACATATTCACTCCGTGGTACACCCTCTGCATCCATAGGATTCAGTACAAGGTCCTTTCCCAACTCAAGATAGACAGATGCCTCTGTAAGTGCTGTTAATGAAGATAAAGTAGATGATCCTGTGATAATCACTACTCGTTTTCCTGCTTCCAAAAGCTCTGATGTAAGCAGAGTCAACACGTGATGCCGCGATTTTTCAGTTCCACCACATACCAGAGTTCCAGTGGCAAGTTCTTGATGTGAAATCCCTGCAGATGGTCCTGTTAGGAGCGTATCAGGATTAATAGTCACACCAAGACGATAGTCATCTGGTCGACCCCTAATGGGTGAAATGAATTGACCTGGAATATTGCTACCAACCTCAGATGCAAGTTCACTTCGAAGCTGAACCAACCACTCGGATAGCTCAGAACCTGCCGCATAGAACCACCCTGTCTGTCTATCAATTCGGTGTTGGTTCATTCTTGAATGTAGATCTCGTGGTTTGATACGTTTCCACTCTTTCTCTGGAACTGCGGCTCTCACTGCTGATTCAAACGAATCAATGTCTGTCGAGTTCCGCATATGTCCAATGATTGTGGTATGGGATAACCAAATACCACTTCGTGTGCTGACATAAGCGTCAAGGTCTCCTGTTGACAATGCATTGAGATACCCTTCCAAGAGGTTGGATATCTTCTCCTCGTTCAATGCCTTTGTGATCTTTTCTGGTTTCATTGTCACAGATAGTGAAAAGCCGGAAGCTGTGTCCAGCGCTCTCACTAGTGACCCAACGCTACCTAGCAGATTAGGGCTTGCCCTTCCAAGATCCATTCCTATTGCGTGACGGCTGCCGCCTACTCCTCTGATCTCTAGATCCTCTTCATTTACGTGGCATGAGAGATCACCCTCTGGGACCTCAGCCCACTCCTGAGGTAATGCTTTGATTTCTTTCATACCTGACAGTTTTGGTGTGATAAGCTGAACCACGAGAAAGACAATTCCTACTAATGCTGTAGCAACAGGAATGTAGATACCGATTACCACTGCAACAAGTGAGGCAAATAGCAGACGATAGAATGGGAGTGCAGCTCCTCTCTCCTCCCAGCGAATATCCACTCCTGTCGTTATAGTGCCCTTTGATTCTGACAGTTTCTCAAGAGGGTCAACTTCAGGTTTGGTCCCCAATATCAATCCCTTACCCAATCTATACTCCCTCCTGTCTTGTTACCAGAAGTTTGGAGTGCCTTTGGAGCATCTCCAAGACCTGTCTGAGCCGATCTACATATGCTAGGTCTCCACCTGCAACGACGATTGACCGGTTTCCAGTCATCAGTAACTCTGGCATGTTCCCAAGGGTGGGATTGCCATGAGCTATCAGAAGCGGACTTCGTGTGAGAACAGTCCACTTGTATCCGTGTCCAAGCTCCAGAGACCTCATGATATCCTCTGGTTTAACACCATGAGGTATCTCCAGCCCTGAACGCATCTCACTGGGGTACATAGGTCTCCAAGCCTCCTGTATTTGCCATTAAGATGTCCTGCTTTTTCGCCTCCACAACTGGTAGATGCGGATATGCGGCTCTCATGGAACTCTCTAGAATCATAATGTCCGCTAACATCAACTTGG
>JBHLRC010000144.1:0-7888 GCA_048882965.1 Candidatus Thorarchaeota archaeon | reverse complement strand
GGAGCTTGGTCAACTGCACTCTCGACTGGAGCTAAGTCAGTTGCTCTCTCAATGGGAGCTTGGTCAACTGCACTCTCAGCAGGAGCTTGGTCAACTGCACTCTCAGCAGGAGCTTGGTCAACTGCGGTCTCAATAGGAGCCTGGTCAACTGCGGTCTCAATAGGAGCCTGGTCAACTGCGGTCTCAATAGGTGCCTGGTCAACTGCGGTCTCAATAGGTGCCTGGTCAACTGCGGTCTCAATAGGTGCTCGATCAACTACACTCTCTACTGAGTGATCAGTAGCGAGGATTACATTACCACCTCTCAGATCGGCTTGGAGACCTGGGTCATCCGTTGTAGCAGTACCAAAAGCAAACAAAATCATGAACGATATTGCAATTACAACACCGACGCCGAGAGTCAATTTCGTGAATGTTCTTGTATCCATTCTCTCTCTATATTTCTCCTAAAATTGTAAAAATCATGAGATTCTCAAATTCGGTAATTATTGAGTCAATGCTTCTAATCTCAATGGGTATGATGTGAGTGCCTTGTTGAATAGTCAGTAAAGAACTCATTAATCTCGTACTATTATTACGTATTACATATTATAAACTTATCGGTTTCATATAATGTTACATATTTCATGTTTTTTCTTATGTTCACCACCTCTGAACCTTTATAGGTCATAGAAACGAAAAGCAAGCAGTGATTCCACGTGAGTAGTTTTATCCTGAAACGGGTGTTCCTACCAATGTTAATAGGGTTTGGAGGCACATTCCTGCTAATCTTCATCATCTTCGAATACTTTGGTATAACTGACGTGGTCTGGCCAATCCTGGTTCCCATTCTGGGATGGACATTTGGGATTATTCTCTTTGCCACTTTAATCGCAGGATTTGCTTGCAGAGTTGGTGGAATACCTAGTGACCAAGCTTTGATCAGGAGGACCTACACTCAACCAGGTTATCATGCCTATGATGGTTCATCAACAGGTTCAGTCTATGTCATTCCTGTCTACTGTCCGCATTGTATGAACAAGCTTGAGTTAGACAGAGTAGAATGGATAGGACCTGGAGACCTCACATGTCCAAACTGTTTAAGGACTGTTCAAGCAGGTGTTCGGGAGAATTACTGAATAGTGTGAGGAGTAGCAATGGGTGAAGAAAATACGTGGGAGAATCTTGAATGGGTCTATAGTGCCAAAAAGGTGCTAGACTGGATGACAACTATCCCAGAGAATCAACCAGTCATGTTTCTCGTACGACACTCGCATAGAGAAACACTCCAGAATCATGATGAGATGGTGAGTGGTGGTCTCACTGAACTTGGGAAGAGGATGTCATTTGAACTTGGGAGGAGAATACCAAGGAAAGGGAGAATGCACATCTTCACGAGTTTTGTCCCAAGATGTTTTGAAACAGCAGAGGCAATTGGGGAGGGATTCAGACACAGGGGAGGGGAGGCCACCGATATTGATCCACTACCAACCCTTGTTGGTCCTCAAATCATTGAAGAAGATGTTTGGAAAAATCTTCACCCAGACGGGAGAAACGTGACAGATTTTGTGAACACGTGGGTGGATGGTGGGTTTGGTGAGAGAATGGAGCAGTTTGCGGATTATAGGTCCAGATTGATGGATGATACTGTCAAGCGTCTATCCCATGAGCAAGGAAATGTAGTGCATATCCATGTCACTCACGACCTTGCAATGATGAGTGCAAAAAGAATCCTTCTCAAGAGACCACTAGAATCACGGGACAGAGAACCATATCTCGGAGGATTAGGAGTTACAAAGAATAATGACGAGCTGTTTTTGTATGTGGCTGGAGAAACACTACCTATCACACTCTAGTGCCCCGAAGATATTTTATGGAGTATTGCTCTCCAAGTCATAGCATAATATGGGGGCAGTTAGCATGTTTCAAACTATTGCTAGACTTGAAGGATTAATGGAAAGAGAGCCAAGTCATGAGACATCTCTTGATATTGAGAAGCAGCTAGTCAAAGAAACAAAAAGCAAAGACTATGCGACTAATGAACAGTGCGGACAACTGATTCAAAAAGGAGTCGAACTTATTCACCTAGGCTACTCAGGCGTACGCACACCCACTGCAGATCTAATAGCACAGATTGTAGACAGGAGGAACAAAGGCAAGTTCGAGTTCCCTATGCCATCACAGATGATGCCCAACAGACATCTAGGACTGGTCCTTGTGATATATGGTGGAGTTGCAAAGAAGATAATGGAACCAGATGAAGAACTCCTCTATGGCGATTATGGGAGCTGTCATTTCATGTTCTTCACAAAGCACAAGTCCGCCAAGGATGAATTCCTGGCAGGACTTGCTTCTGGCGGGACTGGGGGGACAGGTAGAACGGGAGGAATCTATGTCACAAACAAGAGAATGTTTATTGTCGGTCCAAGATTCACCCCACAGGGCACATTGACTATTTCACAAATGATTCTGTATGAGGATGACCAGTCATATCTGGCGGGGATGGATGTCTTTGATTTCGATAATCGTGGATCTGTCAAGCTAGATTTTGGTCGGTTTTTGAAGGGACTACATATAGGTTTCAATAATATCAGATATCTTGAGTCACGTGCATTGTCTATAGGTAGTGGGGGTAGCGCATTGCCATGGATTCCCTCAGTCAAGACATATACCAAAGTTCGCGAGAAGACTACAATGCATCAGGGAGAGATGCGAGCATCAATCTACCTCACTGAGATTAAGAAACAAAAAAAGGATTTCCTCAAAACACGGTATGATTCTCTAGAGAAGAGTGTTTGGGGAGGTCGTGTAGGAATATAGCAATAATCTCGCGCAGACCGACAAATTAGTATCTACTGAACTCCAATGTTTTGTGAGATATTAGGTTTCTCACGAAGGTGACAGACAAATGTGCTATCTTGATAGTCTGATAGATGAGCTTAGGGTCAGGTCACAGCCGCGTAAGATTGAATCCAGAATGGAGATTGATTCTGAATGCGAAGACGACTCTCCGGAGTGAACTGATTCATGGATCGCATAAGCTGGAAGATCCAGGACTTCATCTAGTGGACCCAAGAGTTTCCTTTTTGTTGCAAAAGAATATTTGTCCCCGTGCGAAGATGCAACCAGTGGTCGGAATACGATATGAGGTTTGTTGATATCAGGTTCTCGGATCGGAATGCTTCACCGGGAGGAACAATCAGAGGCGTGGTCATAATAGAAACAGATGATGCGTTCAGATGCAACCGTGTCATCTTGAAGGTGAAGGGAAAGGAGAAGACTCGAATGGGATCTGGTGACTCTAATATCTCAGATGAACGCATTCATGCAGGAGGTGAGATGATACTCAGTGAGGCGATTGACGTCCCTCTAGGTAAGACTGAGTTTCCATTTGGATTCATCTTAGATGACAACCTACCACCCACCTATTCTGGATACTACGGGTGGATAGAATACAGCGTGGAGGCAGTTGTTGAATTAGACTGGAGACTTGACCCGAAGATGACACGACGGTTCAGGGTTCTTCCATATCACCCAGCGTATATTCCAGAGCGTGATGGTTATAGCCCGAAGAAAATGAAGATTGGTGTGCTACATGTGGAACTACCAAGCGACATAATGAGGATGCGAGAAGGCATGCCTATTCAGTTCATGGTGGAAGAGCACTCGCGTGTGTCTGGGGTTCGCTTTGAAGTCCGGAGGAGAGAGAAAGCCAAATGTCGTAGTCAGAACGGCAGTCATGATGTCACAATTGCTAAGAAGTTTGTCCCCCTATCAGAATGGGATTTCAATAGTTGGAATGAAGTAATCATTGGAAAGAATTGGCGGCGAGTACCATTCAGGGCAAAGCTGCTCGAAACTTCCTACTACCTAAAAGTTGTACTTGAGATGAGATGGGAAATTGATCCCTTTGTTACCCATAAAATCAAGATTTCAGGAGAGAAACCTGAAACAGAGGGAGATGACATTTTTGATGATATACCCCTAGATTTTGGATTCCATTGAAACCGAGAAGAAAAAGCCTATTTACATTCAGACAAGATTCAATCCTAGCAGTTGGTATTCGTATGAGAGATGTGATGGTCTACTTAGAGAAAAATGAATTCTTTCCAGACGAGGATGTTGTTGGCCATGTAGTTGTTAAGACAGACAGCACATTCTCGTGTAATAGAGTGATTCTAAAAATCGAAGGAAAAGAATACACACATTATCAAGCTGGAAAAGTTCACGTGAGTGACACCCACCCACTCATGGGAGAGGAGTTGACAATCTGGGAGGGAGGAGATATCAATTCAGGGGATACAAAATTTGAATTCCAGTTTAGACTGCCTGAAGGACTACCACCAGTGTATGAGGGAGTTTACAGCAAAATCGATTACAGCATTGAAGCAGTTGTAGAAGTCGATAGAGCGTTGGATCCAAAACTAAAAATTCCTCTTATAGTCAAAAATAGGCTTCCAGAGTTCATTCCTGACCAGTTAGATCAGCTACCAATAAGGAAAGAAGATGAGCACATCCAAGCTGAGATTCCGACTGATATTGTCAGACCAGGAAAAGGATTTGTTGTCAGGTTTCTCGTGAAGGAACGGTCTCGTATCAAAGGAGTCAGACTGGATATTATTCGACAAGAGAGTGCCATATGCCAGAGAAGGGAATTGGGCTCAAAGAAAGAGTTGAACCAGAAACAGATTCCAATAAGCTATAACGAGTATGGTACATGGATTGAAGAAACAATACATGAGGACTGGTTGACGTGCATCCCATTTGAGGGTAAGCTGATCAAGACGTCACTTCTTCTGAAAGTCGTCTTGGAAATTGGTTTAGCAATGGACCCTGAGATTTGGTTTCCACTCCGACTCTCTGGAGAAAAAGGGAAAGACGATGATCTATTTGATGTGATTGAAATGGACCTCGGGTGGGAATAAGGATAACCCAGTAAACGTAATTAAAGAATTAGAAAACCACCTGATTCAAGGTGGTCTTATGGTTCGACAGATTACTCTTGACTTTCTATTCAAGGAAAAGGGAAACAAACTGGTTACAGACACAGAGGAAACATCCCTTGCCATGGCATTCATTCTTGCTGAGTCGAACAAGAAAGGCAAAGCAAAACTCAAGTTTCTCTCTCCTGTTGCAGTTCCATTTTGGATAGTCCAAATCTCAGACACCAACTCAATCGTCTTGTCTGCTATTGGTGAGTCTTCGATGAAGATGGAGTTAAGTGAAGACACAGCAACTGGGCCGGTCAAGAGGATACTAAGCACGGAGATTGTAAGATATGCGGACATTCCGGATGGAGTTGACAAAGCACTCCCGCTCTTGAGGAATGTAGAACCTAAAGTCCAGCAAATCAGGAATGTGCAAAAACCAGACCTTTTCGTCACTCAGGGATATCGATTTCGGGAAGTGGATCCAAATGAGGACCTCAACTCGCTTGAACTAAAGATTGACTCACAGATGGCACTTAACGCGAGTCAAGAATTCCAGACACTTATCGAAGGAGCACGACAGAGACTTGACACTATGGAGGGGCTTCGGAAAATCACGCAAGAGAAGCTTACAGACCAACGTGCACGAATGGAGAATGCAATGACTGCAGATATGAGTAGATGGGAGAAACGACTGAACACTCAAGAAGAATCATCCAAATTGAGGATCGTGAATCTTCAAGAAAGGATGTCAGAAAAGATATACAACCTGAAGGACAAACATCAGAAAGACAGGAAGACCATTCTCGCTGAATTCACAAGGGATTCATTCGAAATTGAGAAGTTCTTCACCCAAGTGATTGAAGACATCAAGATCGACCGTGAGTCACTCAACCAACTCGAGCTCGAAGAGGCTATTGACAAATACAGGAGCATGGTTGATAACCTTTCAATGACAGTTCCCACATATACTGATGTGATTCGTTCGCTAGATGACCTTGCTGATTCAAGTATAGCACGATCAGGAGACCTCGAATTCAAACTTGGAGAAGACATCAAGAAAGAGGAAGAAAGTGTCGATGACCAAATCAAGGAAATTCAAGCTAAACTTGAGGACATGCGAGAAGAGATGAGTGTTAAGAATCAGGAGAACAAGAAGATTCAGGAAGAAGTCACAGATGCCATAGAGAGAATGGATAGTTCGGTTAAGAAACGTGTAGATGCGTTACGTCGCGAGCTGGAAAGAGTTCAGAAACTCACACTCGAGAATGATTCTGTCAAAGGTCTTACACCACTCACGTTAGTACACATTCATACATGGGTAGCAACTTACACAACAGGAAAACCGATTGTATTCCCACCAATTATCATGCCTGAGGATCGGATTGGTCTACCCTATTCACAAATTCCCCTCGATACTGAACTTGAAAAATTCCTTCGCAAGACAGTGAACAAGCAGATGAAAGACAGTGCCTCCTTCAAGACATCTTTCCGAAATGCCTGTGTTTCAGGAAATATACTCAAGAAACCAGAGTCTATCAAGACATTCAATAAAGGAATCGATAACATATTCAAAAGACAGCTACTCAAAGATGGAGTACGTGACAAGTTGGAGCCTTTCTATACTAAACTTGTAGGTAAGTGTCCTGAGTGTGGTGCTGAAATTACATCAAGCTCTAAGTTCTGCCCAGAATGTGGTAAGTCCCTCAAGTAGTGGAGTCATCTCCAAAGAAATAGTCCAATGGGAGTGTCACTCCAAAGGCTGATCCCTTTCGTACCAAGGACTCGGTCCGCTCCGGTAAGCTTGGATGCTTTGTCAATGAATAAACAGTTCGCATTGGAGTTTCATCGACATGGATGTGAACCTGTGCAGAACTTGCCAATGTTGTTCCAACAGGGGGACATATCGTGTCCGTGCATTTGATTCGCGTGGATATCAGTGTTACAAGATTATGTCGTAGAGTGAAAGCACTGATTCTAGCAGCAAGATGAGTCATCTGTTGGGTTCTATCTGTATCCAGTCCTTCGTTGATGAACAGATCGACAAGACCTGGGAGGATTAGTAGCTTTGCAGGTATTCGCTCTATGAATTCATCGAGATGGTTAATGACCAGATCGTATGTCTGTGATGAGTTGAATGCACGGGAGATATAGATCATATCCATTACACTTTCTGGTTCAAGACAAAGCTGGAATGCGTAATCGCGTAGCTTGACTATGTCGACCATATTCGAACTATCAATCATAATTGTAGGACTTGAAAATCCGCCACTTATCAGAGGAAGCTGCGCATGAACTGCTGCTCGCAAGAGGTCATTATTGAGCTGTTCCGATCCGTAGAAAAGATAGACAAGACCGGTTTCAAATCCTCCATCAAGTAGGCTGTCAATCGTAGGGGTCCCAGTTTTACACATGACTCGTTGGACTCTATCAGCAGTCTGAAAAGGTGTCTCTAGCATTTCTATCACTCCTGATCTCTTCTCACGTAATACTTGGTGAAGCTTTGTCTAGAGAAATTCGGTGCTGAGATTGGTCATCTAAGAGAAATAGACGGGCAACAACATCCAATCTTCTGAATAAGATGTATCATTTCTATATGACCTTAATAGGACTGGGCATGCACAGTAATGCCATGTTCAGTGCTTTAGACAAAGGAGAAGAATCTCCGAATCTTCTCAGCGTGTTTTCCAGGGAAGATAATATGATGATTGGCTAAAGAACGCTCCAGAAAATAGTCAACATCTTCCTCCAGGACCACACGTATCTGTGTTCTACAGCCTGTTTCGTTCACCAGGTTCTCTACGATTTTCCCATCAGAGACCCAGAACTGGCTGAGGTCATCTCCAAAGACCTTGAGAATTGTGACATCTTGGTGTTTCAGAGTCCCTCGTATTCCAATGCTCAATCCGGTTTCGAAATGAGATGTTATCTCATAGCTCTCTGTGAGTTTAGTGGGGATGGTACAATGAGCAAAGACAGCC
>JBHLRC010000143.1:0-8014 GCA_048882965.1 Candidatus Thorarchaeota archaeon | reverse complement strand
TGTGATAATCTTGAAATTCATTTTCAGACACCCCGCACCCACAATATGAATATTTATGGATATTTATTATAGTATTATAATATAACAAAATAGTTTATAATATAATTCTTCCATATTCTCTCATATAACCACTTTATAGGAGTATAAGAGGATGAGTAGAGACAGTAGCACGATAGTTGGTGATGGTGACGTGGCATGGGGCAAGGTTAGTCGTCCAATGAATACCTCTAATTCCTTAGCATTCATGGAAATTCGTCTCCGATCTATTGGGAAAGCACTCAATGAGGTCAAGACCAAGCGATCACGTCTTGAGCAGGCGTTACGTAAAGGACATGTACCCGAGTCTGAATATGCTAGTTCTCTATTGAAGCTAATTGTTGAAAGTAATACTCTCACAAAAGAACAGGAAGAGATTGCAGAACGAGTCAGAGTCTTACGTAACAAAGGACTCTCTCAGCGTTAAGAATCATACAGATGACAAGCAACTAGTCTTCCATTTCCAACATCTAGAAGTTCCGGTTCTTCAACAGGACATCTTTCAAAGACTTTGGGACATCTTGGATGGAATCTACAACCAGTTGGGGGATTAATCGGGCTTGGAATCTCTCCTCGAGGTATTGCCTCTGTTTTCTTTATCTTTGGATTTGGTATCGGAATCGCACTCATAAGTCCAACAGAATAGGGATGAAGCGGATCTTCGTAGAGACTGTCTTTATCCCCGACCTCAACTATCCGACCAAGATACATTATCGCAATTCTATCACAGACATGACGTGCTGTAGCTAAATCATGGCTGATGAATAAGTAGGTCAAATCCAGTTCATTCTTAAGGTCAGTCATCAGATCAAGTATCTGCGCTTTGATTGAAACATCCACCATTGCGACTGGCTCATCCGTAACGATGAACTCTGGTTCAAGAACAATTGCTCTTCCAAAAACAACACGTTGTCGCTGTCCCCCACTTAGCTGATGGGGTAATCTGTTATAGAATGAACTTGCTGGAGAGAGGCCAACTCGTTCCAACGTTGCCTCTGCTCTCTCTCTCCTCTCTGCTTTTGTCCCTATTCTTTGAAATCTAAGAGCGTCAGCAATTGCATCTCCCACTGAGAGTCTTGGGTTAAGTGCGGATGTCGGATCCTGGAATGTAAATTGAATACGCTTGCGTAAATTGCGTAACTCATTCCCTCTTATCTTCGCAATGTCCTCCCCATCATATATTATCTCACCCGCTGTTGGTCTTATTAAGCGAACACATAATCTTCCGGTTGTTGTCTTTCCAGAACCGCTTTCACCTGCAAGACCCAAGACTTCCCCTTTCTTTATCTCAAAGGAAATATCATCCACAGCTCTGACGAAGTCTTTTTCCTTTGTTACAAGAGATTCTATGAATCCTTTCTGAACAGGGAAATACTTCTTTACGTTTCTGAATTCCATAAGTGCCAATCATCATTCCTCCGGGTAAAGGTGACATGCAACATATCTGGAATTCCTTACCTCCACAAGCGGTGGTACGACTGACTTGCAGATATCCATGGCATGTTTGCATCTGGGATTATACATACAACCTGGAATTGGATTGACCAAATCAGGTGGAGCTCCAGGAATCCAAGAGAGTTCCTTGTCAGGTTTGGTTGAGTCTGGGACTGATTGCAAGAGGTCTCTTGCATAAGGATGAAGAGGTTCTTCAAAGAGATCGATTGTTGGAGACAGCTCCATGATTCTTCCAGTATACATGATTGCGATACTGTCTGCTGTCTGAGCAAGAACCCCTAGGTTGTGCGTGATTAGGATCATTGTGAGGTTGAATTCTTCCTTTAATTCAGCAATCTCTTCCAGAATCTGAGCCTCAACAATAACGTCGAGAGACGTTGTGGGTTCGTCTGCTATCAGGAGTTTTGGTTTGAGTGCAAGACCAAGTCCAATCATAACACGCTGTCGCATTCCACCACTGAACTGATGAGGGTAATCGCCAATTCTTTCTGGTGATATTCCTAGGCCATCAAGAATGTCCCTTGCATTGTCTAAGGCTTCATCCTCCTCAATGTCAGGATAGTGCGCTTTCATAATTTCAACGAAATGGGTACCTATTGTATTCATAGGATTCAATGATGTCATGGGGTCTTGGAAAATATAGGCAATCTCGTATCCTCGTAGAATCCTCATCTGATCTTCAGATAATTGAGATATATTCACAAAACCTCGTCCAATGAAATCCTTTTTGTCACTAATATCTTCCTTAAGGTCGAAGAAAATATCACCATTTGTAATCCTGCCCGGATAGGGCACAAGACGCATTATTGCTCTGCCTAGTGTGGTCTTGCCACATCCGCTTTCTCCTGCAAGACCTAGTGTCGAGTTCTCAGGAATTGCGAGGGAAACTTCATCAACAGCCCGAGCCAGACCCCTCCGAGTCTTATATTCGACAGTAAGGTGATTAATCTCAAGAAGGTTGGGTATGTCCAAATCTGCCACTCTTATCACTCCTTCAACTTTGGTGTCAAAACCTCATTAAGTCCCTCACCAGCCATTGTGAAACCCAAGGCAAGGATAACAATCATCAAACCTGGAAAAGTGATGCTCCACCATTTTCCAGCAACTAATTCTTTAAAGCCCCAGGTGAGGTCCCATCCCCAATCAGGAACATCAACTGGTAAGCCTAATCCAATAAAGGTCAGCCCAGCTGCTGTTAGAATTGCATCTGCGAAGTTTATAGACATGACAACAATTGCAGAGGGAAGAACATTAGGCAGGATGTAGTTGAAAAGTATCTCCCTGTTTCTCGCCCCCATCACTATTGCCGCCTCTACATATGGAAGTTCCTTCACAGTCAAGACTTGGCTTCGAATTACTCTGAAGTATGATGGTATGTAGACAACGGCAATGGCTAGTGCCATGTTTACAACGCCCGGCCCCAGCATTGCTGCGATAGCAAGAGCTAAAACCAATCCTGGAAATGCAAAGATACTGTCCATAACAAGTGATGTTCCCCTGTCAACGAGTCCGCCGCTATAGGAAGCAGCTAAACCCACAGGGACTCCAATTGAAAAACAGACGACTACAGACAAAATTGCGACTTGGAGCATAATAGATCCTCCCGTAATGACCCTGCTTAGAAGGTCTTGACCAAGTGTAGTTGTTCCGAGAGGAAAGCCTGCAGAAGGAGCTGCACCATAAGGACCCACATCAAGTCTTGATGGATCATAGGGGACAATCCACCACGAAATGGCTGTCATATAGACAACACTGAAGACTATCATTAGACCTGCCATTGAGATATAGCCTGGAGAACCTCTTTCGCTTAATACTGGATAAATATCAAAAACAAGTATGATGATAAGCGATAGAGTTACTCCTCCAACTGCAAGTGATACTCCGAGGTTCGATTCCTCTATAGCCGCTGGTTGGCCTAAGAATCCTATTACATAAGATATCACAAACATTATTGCAGAAACAAAAACAAATACGAAATTAGCTCTACCTTTTGTCAGTACTTCCTGTTTTATCAAGACTCGTCTAAAAGCACTTGTCACCAAAAGCACAATTCCAAATAGAAACGTGTAACCAACAACAAATAGACCAATCCCTGAGAATGCAGTCAATGCAAAGCCGAATAACCCAATTAGAAAGATGATAGTGATTCCAACAATTAGAATGAATGCAATCCACCATTTGCCTTGTTTTTCTGAGAATGTTTCTTTGGAAGGTTTAAGCTGCAAGAAAACTCCGCTGACAACTCGTTTCTGGTTCATATTCAAACCTCCTATAATCGAATTCTCGGATCAAGATAGGCATATAGAATATCCACTACTAACGTTACTAGGCTAACAAGTATTCCAAAGAACACTACAACTCCCTGAATTGCTGTGTAGTCCCTATGACCGAGTCTTTGAACGAGATACTGTCCAAGACCTGGCCAACTGAACGTTGTTTCCGTAAGGACAGCTCCCGCAAGTAGCAAGGCAAACTGGAGCCCAATCATTGTGAGAATGGGCAAGAACGCATTCTTGAGCGCGTAGGAATAGGTGACTTTACTCTCGGAAAGCCCACGTGCCTCTGCAGCGACTACAAAATCCATTCTGAGTGTTTCAAGCATGTTAGTTCGTGTGAGCCTGATGAATATACCGCAAAGGACTGTTCCAAGAGTGATTGAAGGCAATAATAAATAACGAAATGCTACAAAAAACGCTTCCAGGTTTCCAGTCAGGAGAGCGTCAATTGTATATAATCCAGTAATAGTGGTTGGTGGATCGATGCGTGGGTTGAAGCGTGTACCAGTGGGTAGAATATGTAGCCAGATTGAGAAGATGAATTGAAGTATCATTCCGAGGAAAAAGACTGGAATTGCATATGTGACAATTCCAAATAACCTGATTCCATGGTCCTGCGCACTATCATAGCGCTTCGATGATCTAACTCCAAGTGCAACCCCTAGAAGAACGGCAAATAGCATCGAATAGATTGCGAGTTCAAGTGTGGCTGGAAATCTCGTCACAATAGCGAAGCTTATTGGTGAATAATCCTGCATAGATGTCCCAAAGTTTCCAACAAGCAGTCCTCCCAAATAATTGAAATACTGTACAAGTAGAGGAGCGTCAAGCCCAAGTCTGTGACGAAATGCTTCTAGTACTTCTGGATCAACATTCTTCTCGAAATGAAGCAATGCTGGGTCTCCTGGAACGATTCTGATTATCACAAAGACAAAGGTGAGAAGTAGCATTATCATTGGGATTGTTAGAAGAATTCGACTTACGACATATGTCCTTAGGGTCATTTGCTTCACCTTCATATAAACGAATACTGAATTGTCAAGAAGTTCTTTCAGTGGTCATCTTAAAGCCTTCGGCTCAAGTAATAACATAATCACCCGTTTAAAAAAATAAATCATCTAAATTCCAACTTGAAAAAAAAGGAGGAAAAGGCAGATTGTTCAGATCTGCCTTAAAAAAATACTAAGATGCAGGTTCTTGTATATACAATAACCAGTTGCGCCAGTTGACTGTGATATCAAGAACGACTCCCTGTATATCCAGCTTCGTGACTGCTACAGTATTACTTTGCCATAGAGGAACGACTGAGCATTCCTGTGCTTGTAGTGCCTGTAGGTCCTCATATGCTGTTTGTCGTGCAGCATTAGTTGTAGCGCTTCGACCCGCAACCCAGAGATCATACTGGTCAATTGCTCCCTGTGGTCCACTGCTGTCGTAACCTAGATTGAGCCATGAAGCAAATGGTAGGAACTCGTAGTTGTCAGGATCTATGAAGTCTGGATACCACCCGTAGATGAATACATCCATTGTACCATCGTTACGTGCAAGTCTGTAGCTTGGCCAGTCGAGTCCGGTCAGTGTAACATCAATAACACCACTGTCTTCCCAGTCTTGCTGATAGACAAGTGCCTGTTGTTGACTTTGTGGATAGTGGCCGGAGCTCTCGTAATAGAGATTTAGCGCCAACTTATTTGTTGTATTGTAACCAAATGGTGCCAATAGTTCTCTGGTCTTTGTATAGTTTGCATCGCCCCACATTTCGAAATCGTCTGTGTGATAGGCCATTCCGATTGGTATCATGCTGTAAAGTTCTTGGAAGTAACCTTTGAATACAGAGTCAACCACATGGGTCCTGTTGATAGCCGCAGTAATACCTTGTCGTACTTCTGTTTCGTTGTATGGGTAAATTTGTTGTTGGAAACAGAGATATTGTATCTGGGCTCCTATTCCTTCCCAAACGTGTACGTTTGTGTTATCCTTGAACGCATCAATCTGATCCGCTGTCATCTGTCTGTATGCTACGTCTATCTCTCCAGAAGTCATTGCTGATGCGAGAGCCGTGTCACTCGCATACATCTGAATGATGATCCTGTCAGTCTTTGGATAACCTGCCGCAGCGTTCCAATAGTCTGGATTCTTTACCAGGGTGATATGATCATCACTACCGCCTATCCTTACCCATTCACCAAGGAGAAATGGACCTAGTGCACACGGAGTCTGTGCTGTTTCGTTGTAGCCAACAAGTTCATCCATTGGAGCTACAGCTCTATCCACCATATAGGATGCTGCACAAGACATCAGTTGCAAGAATGGTGCAAAAGGTATCTTTAGGTAGAATCTCACAACAAATTCACTCATTATTGTGACATTATCAATGATAGCATCATATTCCATGTTCAACTGTGGACCATCACCCTCGAAAAGACCAACTCCTGTAAGATTACAGTTTCTGTCAAAGGTGTACTTGACGTCCGTAGCATTGAACTCTCTTCCATCAGGGAATAACACATTTTGACGTAGTGTGAAGTCCCATATTGTTCCACCCCCACTAGTCGTCCATGACGTTGCTAGTGCAGGTTCTATATCATCTGCCCCTGCTTGCGAGCCCGGTTCTATTTGAACCAACCCGGAGCTGAGAGAGATGATCATCTCCCATCCAAAGTAGTCGTAGGCTTGCGCCATGTCCAAACTTGATTCGACTGAATCAGTTGTACCTATCAAAATAGTAGGTACTCCTGGACCTGGGGGAAAGAGCACTACATATGCTCCAACGCCGCCTACGACAACTATGATGAGGACTATAGCAATTACTTGATTTCTTTCCAAGTGTTAATCCTCCTCATTCCCGCGCGGTTTATATCGCGTCGTAAGAAGTACTCAGATAATAGTCACTAGTACATATAAGTGAGTACCTTTGCGTACAGCATGTGGACGTCCAAACACAAGTAAGTTTAGAAGTCAGGATTATAGGGCGCCTTTTTTCAAGTGTAAGAAGTCAGAAAAATAGTTGAATAGATAGAGAAGAAGCTATCGGGTCTCTCCTTCAGGCCTGAGGTACCAGAATCTCTCCTATCATTTTAGAGAAAGATGGGTAAAATAGTGGCGGTGCCGCAATAGGGAGCTGATTGCCCCCCGATTCAGCGTCTTGTTCTAGATTTCTTCGAAGTCCAGAACACGTGTTGGTTATCTTACATTAGCCGGGATTGAGAAGTTACTCACCATAACAACTATTGGATCCATAATCTTTGAGGTTTCCAAGAAGGAATGACATTAGTTTATATTGAAGCACGGATACTACAGCATGGCGAGCGTGTGGGCTTGTTTTTCGTTACATGCCCTCAATTACGAAACTCCCCCCTCCTACCACGATGCCCATGTGTTCGCCACCCTCCACTTCTATTTCTGGAAGTACGCTCTTTGGGAAGGTAGACTTGTAAGAGGCTGTTCATTTGTCAAGTCACATATAACCACGATATCCCGTGTTTTCGTCATCCATTAGAAGTAATTCAGGATGGGAGAAAAAACAAGTCAGATGATTCAGACGAAAGAATGCTTGCAACTGCTTGCGAAGTCATGGATGAGTGGATAACGAAGATCAGAATTGCAGCACAGATTCTACCGACTTCGAGTGTGGTAGAGGATAAGAGAGAAACAAGTGTTGTATCTGATGAAAAGATTCGAGACAAATGAGATTATGATTAAGCTGTCATCATCTTGACTTGAGAGGGCCTTAAGAGTGTCTTTATCCTTGATTCTAGTGGTATTGTATTTGAGAAGGTTGTTTTCTTCGATAGTGGTGTTCTGCTATCTCCTTAGAGCACTACCCGACTGGCCAATTGTTTAGTGAATATTATTGATTATGTTATTATATTACATATTATATCTGGGGTCCAATTGAACAGACTTATTCTTTTCAATAAGTGGAATCCACAATGGCGTTTTAGCATGTTAGAGGGTCATAAACTCAATCTCTCATCCATTGGATTTAACACCGCTATATTATATACTATTTATTACTAATAATCAATTGATGTTAGTCTTGTGCATGTAGCAAGAGCATCGTGGTGGGTTGCAATTGATCAACAGAGACTTATACAATATTCTGTATTCCGCCGTGGGATGTTCGTCACACAAAAATCTCCCGGCCCCGAAACTTTGGAACTCAATAGACCGTCCCCATGTGGCATTGGTCGAGTCTTTGCATGACCGAGTCTTCTGCTTCCTGCTCTCACAACACTCGCACGACA
>JBHLRC010000142.1:0-8052 GCA_048882965.1 Candidatus Thorarchaeota archaeon | reverse complement strand
TCACCCGGATGTTGTGGTCTGTATTGACCCCACCTTACTTGATGTAGTGAATCCTGCCGAGGGACTAAAAGAAGAGGGCATTCTTGTCGTCAATAGTGATAAGGAACCGCAAGCCGTCAGAAACAAGTTAGGATTTACCAGTGGCAAAGTGGTTACAGTTGATGCAAGCACCATTGCAATGGAGGTCATGGGTAGACCATTCTATAATATGCCCACCATGGCTGCCGCAGTCAAGGCCACAGGTATAGTGGCTGTTGAAACGGTCATCATTGAGGTTCTTGAACGATACCCCGGCAAGGTTGGAGACCTGAACAAGGTCGCTATTGAAAGGGCTGTTAAGGAGGCAAAGGTTGGATGAGTGAGAAATACAACGAGATCCCTATTGCTGGCAATATCATTGAGCCCGGCAATTCTAAGAAGTACAAGACTGGTGGATGGCGTGCAGAACGTCCAATCCACAGTGACGAGAAATGCCTCTGGATAAAGAATGGCACATGTGGTCGGTGTTGGATCTTCTGTCCCGACATGGCAGTCATTCTGACTGAGAAGGATGGAAAATATGCGTACGCATACAACTACGACTACTGCAAAGGATGTGGGATCTGTGCCAATGAATGTCCTACTGAATCGATTCATATGGAGAAGGAGTGATTGAGATGAGCGTACCAAAAAGCAAGATTACTGTTGAAGGTCTGACCGGTGATGCGGCCATTGCCCATGCACTCAAACAATCAGACCTTGATGTTCTCGCAGCATATCCAATCACACCGCAGACAATCATAGTAGAAGACTACCAACACTTCGCTGCAAATGGTGAAGTCAAAGCACATGTCATCCCCGTAGAGTCGGAGCATTCGGCCATGAGTGCTTGTGTAGGAGCCTCAGCTGTGGGAGGCAGAGTGGCAACTGCCTCTGCTTCAGCAGGACTTGCGCTCATGTGGGAGATCCTCTACTGTGCAGCATCAATGCGGATGCCAATCGTCTTCACAGTGGCAAACCGTGCGCTGTCTGCACCGATTAATATTCACAACGACCATTCAGACGGAATGGGAATGCGTGACAGCGGGTTTATCCAGCTCTATTGTCAGAGCTCTCAGGAGGCATACGATACTACTATCATGGCATTCAAACTTGCAGAGCGCCACGATGTGTTACTACCAGTCATGGTCGGTATTGATGGGTTCATCCTTAGTCACAACGTAGAACGTGTCGAGATGCTCCCAGATGACGTGGTTCGAAAATTCCTTGGAGTGCGCAAGCCCTTCATTTCACTTGATCCTGATAAGCCCATCACCATGGGACCACTTGCACTCACTGACTATTACTTTGAGTTCAAGGAGCAGCAAGATGAGGCAATCATGGGAGTACCTAAGGTGTACCAAGAAGTCGAGGAAGAGTTTGCTAAGCTGACAGGTCGAAAGTATGGACTCTTCGAGACCCACAAGACAGACGACGCGGACATCATCATAATCGCCATGAGTACCATGGGTGGAACCGCCAAGGTTGTTGCTGATGTCATGCGAGAGAAAGGCGACAAGGTGGGAGTAATCAGACTCAAGATGTTTAGACCATTCCCGGCCAAGGAGCTTGCGAAAGCCCTCGGTAAGGCAAAAGCAGTTGCTGTCTTTGAGAAGGCAATGTCCTTCGGAGCAGCAACACATCCACTGGCTCTGGAGGTCAGAACTGCCCTTTACGATGCCAAGGAGAGACCCATGGTGGTCGACTTTGTGGTTGGACTGGGTGGTCGTGACGTTCCCCCGACAACATTTGTTGAAGGAGTTGAGAAGACAAAGGAGTACATCAAGAAGGGTAAAGCTCCAATGTACGAGACCTTGGGGGTGCGCAAATAATGGCTGACAAACCAGCAGTTTCAATCAAGGACATGCTCCAGCAGGATCTGATTCTAAGCTCCGGACACAGGATGTGCGCCGGGTGTGCAGCTCCGACTGTGATTAAGCTCATGGGCATGGCACTCAGAGGGCCTACAATTGTCTGCAACAGCACGGGTTGCCTTGAGGTTGCTACTACAATCTATCCGTATACGGCGTGGAAGATTCCTTGGATTCACGTTGCCTTTGAGAACTCAGCCGCTGTGGCATCTGGAGCCCTGGAGGCTATCAATGCCATGCGCGAGAAAGGCAACTACAAGCATGAACATGTCGATGTTATTGCAATTGGAGGAGATGGGGGTACATTCGACATCGGATTTGGTGCCATCAGTGGAGCACTTGAGCGAGGCCATGACTTCGTGTACATGTGCTACGATAATGGTGCCTACCAGAACACAGGAATCCAGAGATCAGGTGCCACCTTCACAGGCCAAGAGACTACAACATCATGGGCAGGTAATGCGATACCAGGTAAGCTTGAACGCAAGAAACCACTCGCTGAGATTGTGGCGGCTCACAAGATCCCCTATGTAGCCACAGTAGAGCCATCAAACTATCGTGACTTCATCACCAAGTTCAGAAAAGCCTTGGAGGTTGAGGGGCCGGGATTCATCCATGCATTCTCACCCTGTCCAAGAGGATGGCGCTCAGCTACACAAGAAACTATCTCAATCTCAAAGCTTGCTGTTGAGACTGGTCTCCATCCACTCTATGAAGTCATTGATGGTGAGGAATGGATCATGTCAGGAGCGAGCAAGAGAGTGGCAGATGCAGGCCTGAAACCAGTGGATGAGTACTTCAAGACCCAGGGCCAGTTCAGGCACCTCTTCAAGCCAGAGTGGGAAGACTTCAGAAAGAGAATCCAGGAACAGGTCAACCATGACTGGGAAGTCTTGAAGAAGCGCTGTGGTGTTGATTAAATCAGACTAAGACTGGAGCTATTAGGCTCCAGTCACTTCTTCTTTTGTTGGACCATCCTGTGGATAGAGAACTGCCTCCCTTAACCGGGCGAGTGTGAAGGTTGTCTTTGTTCGGCCAGTATAGACTAAGATGGGATATTCTTTAGCTAGGTAAAATCTAAGGGGGAATGGGAACTCTGATTGTAGTCGATACAATATCTGCTTCATAACTTCCTCTGGTTGAACAGAGTCTGATTCAAGTAGATCTCGAATCCATTTTTCATTAACCAGGTGTAAATCACGGAGCGCATATTGATAATAATAATATGACTCTTGAAGAATGAAAAACACGGGAAAAATACCGAAAGCTATGAGGAGAGAGAATGCAAGTAAGGAGTATGCCCAAAATAGCAGTAAGATTGAAACTATTAGAAACAGGATTGAACACCGAGGTGTTGCCCGCCGCATTTTATCAATATCAAGCTTCATTTCGTCAATGATGCTGGATGGCCATTCAAAAAGTCCAGTTGTAGATTTAACGAATCTAAGGAATTCTCGCTCCTTCAATCCCAAATTATAAGCAGAGTCAACTCGTTTGTTGAAATAAGGTGCTGGAGACACTAACTCATCTGGTTGAACGATCTTAGAGTCTAATACTGAGATAGCATCAGAAATTGTATTTCGAGAGAGTCCATGATAACTATACACTTTGAGTTTCTTTCGATACGCAATGAACCCCCAGAATAGCAACAAAAGCCCAGACAATGATGCAATCAATCCAAGAATTTGGAGGATCCCAAAGGCAAAATTTGTTAATACCCATGGATAGAATCCGAAGACTGATAGAAGGATTCCTACGGGAAGCTCTGAGCGGTGATAATACTCCTCCTGATACACTGATGGATACTCTTTTTCAATCCACCTTTCGAACTTCGGAAACCGACTACCCCCAACCATGGTGAATTACCAACTTGTCATAGTAGTAACATCTTAAACCTCTTTTTGTCGATGGATAGAGGGTAGTCAGTATTAGAGAGAATAACATGCACCACCACCTTTACACCCTTGATTGAAAACCCATTTGAAACTGAGATTTGCATGGCTGCAAAGAAGGAACGGAACAGTGCACTCAAGTCTGAGTTCAAGTTCAAATAGTACTAGAACCCAAGTAGAGCATGGAGACCTGCTATGACCATTTCATACAAAGTTTCTCCAAAAGCGATGAGGAGAAATACTGTCACCCAAGCAAAGATACCGATAGCAGCACTTCTGTGCCTTGACCTTTCCTTTGAGAACCGCTTTGCCACTCTCTTGAGTTCATCAACTCGATTCTTGTAGTATGTTGAAAGACCATTGTTAGTGATGGATAAAACACCATCATTCTCTACAATTAGTCCACTACGCCTAGCAATTTGGAGGTGTTTGGAGATTCCTGTTTCCTCTAGATTTCTGAAGCCAAGAATAGCCTGTACATCGAAGTATCTACGACCAATAGTAATTCCCTTGATGAATGCTTGATTGAGGTTATCTTTGGTATCAGGACCTCTTGCAAGGCGGGCTAGTAGCCATGCGGTCATGAGGTCATCGTATGTGTCAGCAGCAGCCAGATGTATTGTATCGACGCTTAAGTCATCGCCTGCCTGCAGTATCTCTCTTAAAGCCTCTATTCCCTCCCAGATAATCAGCATAGCAATGAGAACCGCGACTATGGAATCAATGACGTAGATTTGAAATTCAGCAAAGAATAGACCAATAATCACACCGATTCCAATTCGGATATGCGTCTGATCTTCCTTTGCATCACTCACAAGCGCCAGATTTCCAGTCATTCGCCCAACTAGCGTTTTGTACCAGATGAGAGCGTAGTTAAATCCAATTGAGAGAACAGCCACGATATACGCTAAGAAGGTCACACTCACCTCTTCTGGTGAAATCAACCTTAGAAGTCCATTATATCCAAGAAGGGTTCCTGAGATTAACATGAAGACCATGATGGCAATCGCTCCAAGGCGGTCACGTTCATATCTCAGACTGAATGCGATGATGCCAACAACAACGAGGTCTGTGAGGTTTTCAAGACCATCATTCATCATAGCACGACTTCCAATGCTCATTCCAATCCAGAGCTTGACCAGAACCATGCAGATCAGAAATGATGCTGACGTAACTATGACCCATTTCTCCTGAAGGAAGCGTTTCATCCAATATCCTTCATGAAGTACGGTTGTTCTTGAGAGCCGGAGAATGTCTATACCGCGGTCTGTGAGGCTGAATGTATCATCAGATTGACTAACCAGGTTCTCATTCAATGCATGTTGTAAGACCTCATCTACATCCACTGGAGACACTGTCATCCTATTCATACGAACAACAAACATTGATTCCAAGTGAAAGTATAGAGCGGATTTTGTGGTATGACCTTCATAGATAGAACATAACACCGCATAGAGTAAGGTTTCTCCAGGGTCTCCACGCATGGTCTTACTTATCTGGTAATCATGTCCATGACGACCTCTCCGCAGATCCTCTTCAGTGAAATTCCATAATTCATCAATATTCCTTGCCTGCTGCATAAGCGCACCCCACAAACAAGAGTTAGTTTTAACTAACTTTTGAAAGAATATAAATTTGGCTCACGTTCTGTACCTGTATTAGGAGGACTTATGGAGAGTTGAGTTCCTTTGTGTAATAGGGAAAAGAGATGATATTTGACATCGGACGACCATTGATTATGGCACACCGTGGGGAGTCAGGAAATATACCAGAGAACACAATTCTTGCTCTTGAGGCTGCAGTGGACATCGGTGTCGATGTATTGGAGTCTGACATACGCTTCACAAAGGATAAGGTTCCAATCCTCTATCATGATGAAGACTTGGTTCGTTTAACTGGAAAGGATGAGAAGGTCGGAAAAAAGACATTGGAGGAGTTGCTTCAATTCGATTTGGGGTACAACTTCTCCACAGATGCTGGGCGAACCTATCCATATCGAGGAATAGGGCTGACAGTTGTGACACTGGAGGAAGCAATCAAGAAGTTCCCAAACACCATCCTCAACCTAGACATCAAGGACACATTCAAAGAAGCACCTGATGAAGTGGCACGGATTCTATTGGAGAATCAGAGAACAGAGAACATAATGATAGCCTCGTTCCATCCGAAGCAACTGAAGAGGTTCAGAAAGAAAGCTCCTTTGATACCTACCTCTGCTCATCCTAATGAGATTCGTAACTTCGTCATAGGAACGAGGATGAGGGCACTGGGAATGTTTGTACGCAATATACCGTATAAGGCGTTTCAAGTCCCTGAGCGGAGCGGATCACTTCAGATTGTAACACCAGAATTCGTGAAAGAGGCCCATAGCAAAGACATAGCAGTCCATGTTTGGACTATCAACAATAGACCAGACATGGAGCGATTAGTAGACATGAAAGTGGATGGTATTTTCACGGACTTCCCAGCTGTTCTAAGAGACACCCTTGAAGCTCGTGGTCTTCTATGATGCGAGAAGAGGTCTACTAGAAGACAATCAGCCGAAATAGCTTAATATGCGCCAAGCGTAAGCTGCGAGTAAGAGTCCAAGGACCATGGGACCACGGACTTAAGACCAAAAATTGGAAGAATGTGCAATGACCTGTCCAGAGTACAATGAGGCTGAAGGAAAATGCGGTGTTGATGGATTCAAGTTCTACACTGGGATGAATAAGCCCTGCGAAACCCCTGGCATAAACAAGGACAAGTGTCCTCGGTTTGCCATGAAGTGAACAAACGCAATCTCTTTTTCTTTTGCTAGAAGACAGTTGGGCAGCGAGGCCTGCCCACGACAGTTCCTTTCATTTTGAACTTTTTATCAATCCACGTGGTTATTTGATAAAGAATTGTAGTTCTGATTTTAGTGTTCATAGAAATGGTGGTTCTGAGAAGATAATGAAAAAGTAGAGGGTGGGTAGCCCCAAGGGACTACCCGGGAAATAGAGGGGATATATTATCAGTTTCCAACTAGTTCAGCGTGTCTTTCAAGCGCAATCTTCGCCGCAGCTTCAAACATCTCTGTGACGCCCGCACCTGTCTTTGCTGAAACCTCCATGACCTCAGCGTCATATTGGCGAGCCATCTCAGCAGCATCTTCGAGTTGTACTCCACTGCCATTCTCTCGCTCATCGATTTTATTTCCAACGAAGATTATCTGGCAGTCAGGGGCATTCTCCTTGACTCGACCAAGCCAGTCAGAGAGTCGCTGAAGAGAGAAGGTTCGTGTTGCATCGTATACTGCAATCGCAATCCTTGCACCTTTGAAGTAGTCTGAGATGACCTCACGAAACCGGGGTTGACCCCCAAGGTCCCAGAGCATCAGTGTTACATTGTTCTCATCAATGGTCATCTTCTTTGATGCAAAGTTGACACCAATGGTCATCTTCATCTCATCGTCAAACCGGTTCTCTGTGTAACGGATGGTGATGGATGTCTTTCCAACACCACCTTCACCCACAAGCACAGTCTTGTAGATCGGTAATCTCCCTGCCATCTTGGACCACCTCTTAAGCCATAGTGCCAAGTAGTTGGTCCGCACGACCAGTGACACCCAACCACCAGACTCCAAAGGCAGCCAGGATGGACGCTGATGAGATGAGAGATATAGCATTTCCACCTGCTGTTCCTACGATGAGGAAAACAACACCTAAAGCTAGAAACAGAGCTCTGTTCCGTCCAGGTGCCCCAGCCTTTCTCATTCTCCACCAGAGTAGGCCATAGAGTCCAAGAGGAAGTACTGTTTGGAGTATGCCAGATATTGCCATTATGACTCCACGATTTGGAATAGCATCTGGTAAGATTTGAGCAGTCCATCCTCCAAGCATCATGACGAATGGTGCAGCCATGATCAGCAGTGGGAGAAGTAGAGCTTTGTTCCAGTCTAATGCGACAACTGAACTCAAATTAAGAAGCATTGGAGAAATAAGGCCTAGAGCTAAGGCGATATACTGCGCATTAAGTCCTCCAAGAAACTCAACATGGTTTAAAGACACTATCAACCAGGAGAATCCTGAAACGAAGAAGAAAACCCCAAGTGTGAGTGTGGCTGAGTTCCTGCTCTGACTCCACCTTGTAAATGCATAAGCCCCGGTTCCAATAGACAGAATTGCACCTATAGCAATGAATGTCACTGATGTCATCACTGCAACATCTCCAACTATTGGAGATACTAATAGATAGGACATGAAGTATAACAGTGAGCTGACTGTGAATGAATCGGCAATCAACTCAGC
>JBHLRC010000141.1:0-8114 GCA_048882965.1 Candidatus Thorarchaeota archaeon | reverse complement strand
TCACATGAGGTTGATCTGAAACCAATCATGGATGAATTAAAAGTCCCTATCATCGATCCTTGGATTGTTGCAGTGAAATCTGCATTCATGCTTGTTGATGCGGGACTATCACACAGCAAAATTGCTTATCCCTCCCCGCCAAAGAAAAAGATCAATGAGGCTCCATCAATTAAGGGAGTCTTTGATGAATTATTGAAAGAGTAGGTACTACCTAGTACTTCTTCTTCGTTCCTTCAAGAGTAATGGGACAATCCCCACGAGTACTATTATTGAGAGTAACAGACACATTAGATATGGTAGATTTCCGCCAAAGTCGTCGAGCCAACCTCCAACAATTGGTCCTACAAACAATCCTATTCCTCCCATACTCTCAACAAGACCTGCGTAAGCCCCCTTCTCAATATTTGTCGCTGAAACAATCAGATAAAGAGCACCTAGATAGCAGAATCCCACTGCAACACCTGATACAATCATTGCTAGTATCAGTATCCAATAGTTGGTGAAGACAAATAGTACTCCTGATGATACGGCTGAGAGTATTGCTCCCATCAGAATGACAGAACTCATAGTCCTTTCAGGTAGTCTCGCTGTAATGATAAAAGCTACAGTTCGAACTCCATTCCATACTAACAGCATAGTTCCCCAATCGCTTGTCGTCAGACCTGGTATACTTTCAATATGTGCTGGAAACAAGGCCAGAATGACAGTTGATACAACGCCCCAGAGCATGATTGAAAGATATGATGCTACAAACCTTGGACTAGTCTTGGATGGGGTTCCAAGAGAAGAAGTATCACTGCTTGTCTCTTCGGATTGGATTTCAGCTGGTCTTTTTCTTTGATACCCTTGCAGAAAACCTCCGATGAGTCCAAGCATGAGGATTTCTATAGCTATTACAACATAGATGCTTGACGCTGGACCGAAGTTGCCTTCCATGAATGCTATAACAAATGGACTTAGGATCATACCCGCACTCCAAGCTGTTGAGAAGTTACCAAGCACCTCACATTCGGCTTCAGGTGTCAGTTCTGCAAGCATTGCCTGGTTTGTTGGTGCAATAAACCCATAGACTAGGCCTTCAAGAGCTCGGATAATGATTAGATAGAGTGGTGATGCAAATGGATTCAAGAACAGAAATAAGACCAAGATATATGAAAAAGTAGCTACTAGTAGAGCTTTCCTTCTTCCTACTCTGTCAGAGAACATTCCCCCAAGCGCTGGAGAAATCATATACACGATACCGAATGAGCCCATTGCCCATCCCATCTCAAACCCAGTTCCACCAAGCTCGCCAACATACCAAGGAGCAAAGATCTCCGTCGTTCCAAGTGTGAAGGTGACTAGGAAAGTGGCGATATACGCCACTAAACGGTTTCTTCTCTTTGCAGATTCAGGCATGTCTGGTTTCTCATCGTCATCTAAGCAGAATGGTTCAAATGGCTCATACATTTTTTCAAACCCCACTATCTCAAATGAGGTGTGAAATCAGTTCCCAGAATCTTTGCATTCTCCAGAGGGTCAGTCCCAGGCACAGGAAATGCCACAATAGTATTTGCACCTGCATCAATCATATGCTTCAGTCGTTTGATACAATTCTCCTTATCTCCAACTAGACACAACTCTTTCACCATGTCATCAGTGATGAGTTCTGATAACAGCGTATCATTTCCAGAGTTGGCAGCTTCTAACATGGCCTTTGTGTCCTCAGCTTTTACACCCGCATGAGACATGAGTGGTCCGCCAGGCTGAGAATGAGGCAGATATAGTTTCGAGAACTCACGTGCTGTGTTGATTGCCTGGTCGAGGTCGTCATCAATGACCATCGGCATATATGCCACCATCTCATAATCATCAAGAGATTTGTCGACCTTCTTTGCACCTTCAGCGATACAGTCCCATGCAAATTTGACATATGACGGTGTACAGAAGATAGATAGTATGACACCATCTCCAATCTCACCAGATAGAGCTAGGCCTTTTGGACCTTCAAAGGCTAGGTATATTGGTGCTTTCTTTCGAACAGGCTCAAAGACAAGCTTGATGTCTTTAGCTACAAAGAACTTGCCCTCATGGTTTACATTTTCTCCAGTCATTATCTTTCGGACAAGATTGACGCATGCACGCGTTCGAGATAGTGGTTTCTTATCATAGATGCCCATTTGATCCATCCAAAATGGGACACCAGAACCTAGCCCAAATACTGTTCTCATATTGGACATCTCATCCAAGGTGGCAAACTCCATCGCTATAAGAGCTGGATGCCGTGAATAGGGATTAACAACCCCCAATCCAAGTCTGAGTGTTTCAGTAACCGTGGATGCAGCTGCCAGATATGGTATTCCCCCGCGAAAGAAGTAATCCTCCGCAAACCAGGCTGAACCCAGCTTTGATTTCTCAGCCACTCTTGCTAATTTAATAGCCTCATTGACAGGGAACACACCAGTCATTGCAACGCCTAATTCTTTGAATCCTTTCATCTTTTGTCACTCTCATAAAAAAAGCAGAGGGGATTTTTCCCTCTACTCCTCTGGAAGCAGATCATGCTCCCCAAGATAGTCTGCTACATCTTTGAGACCCAGCTTCTCCAAGGTACTTCTGTATGGCCAGCTAGTTTTCAAATCCCACTCATGCAAAGTATAGTATCGATCCAATGCCTTGTCTAGTTCCTCTCGAGAGTTTTTCTCTCCCTTTAGAGGACCAGATGCAGCACCTTCATTCATCAGTCTCCATGGAAGGTCGTCTTGTTCACGAGTTGCACCACGAGTCACATTGAATGCTTTCTCTAGATTACAGACACGTCGACCCGTGAGCATCATCTCCTCCTCTGTGAGTTTAATTCCAGTGGCTGCTGCATAAAGTCTTGCCATGTTGTCAGGATTAACTCCGAATGCTGCTGTCGAAGTGAATACGCAGAATCCCAAAGCTTCAGTTATCTCGTAGCAGTCTTCATGCCAGCGTACAATTTCAGCCCTAAACTCGGTATAGTGCGAGGATGCCCATTTCTTATCTCCGGTTATTTTCTCAATGAGTTCAACGGCCTCTGGACTTGAACCGAACTCTGCGAATGTTTCAGTCATTAGGTGGTCATTTCCTCTTGGATTGACTGCAAAGGCAAGCGCATATGCTTTGGCAGATCTTGTTTCAACATTTGATTGTTCAAGTCCCTTCTTATTCATTATTGCCCATTTGTAGGAGTCTTTTCCAATCTTCTTTGTGGCAATTTTCAGACCATCTCCTAGGAGATCACCAAGCTTCCCATCACGAAACGCCATCTTCTGGATGGTTTTCTTAACTTCGTCTAGCTTGCCCCAGTCAAGCTTGAGACCATCTGTGTCTTCTAAGGTAAGTACTCCCCGTAGATAGCTCTCGATTGCCCATTGGGTTACTGTTCCAGCAGTGATTGTATCAAGTCCCAAACGGTTGCAGATTTCGTTGAGGATTAGGACTCCTTCTGTGTCAATAATTCCTGGACCATTACCTAACGCTCCAAAGGTTTCATATTCAGGTCCACCACTGGCAATACCTTCGTTTGGGCCGCTAGAAATTACAGAGTATCGATGGCATCCTATCGTGCATCCAAAGCATGCCACTCGTCTCTTTAGGTATCCTTCCTCATTCAGTGCTTGACCACAGATTGGATGTACATTCTCTGTGTATCCCGTTTGCCAATTCCTACCAGGAAACGCATGCATTTCATTGACAGCAGCAATTGACCCAGATGTACCAAATTCATGTAGACCTTGAGCTCCACTATCAGCCTTGAGGTTATCACGCATCTCCTGAGCAATCTCAGCAAACTTCTTTGGATCTTTCACACGGACTGGTTTTGTCCCTCTGACAGAGATCGCTTTCAGATTCTTCTTAGCCATTACTGCTGCTCCTCCACCTCTTCCTGCAGCGTGGTAGAGTGAACAGTGTATTGAAGCTGCTCTAACAAGATTCTCTCCTGCAGGTCCAATGTACAGGCCGCGTGAATCCTCACCATGCCACTTCTTAAGAAGTGCATCAGTTTCATTGATGTCTTTTCCCCACAGTTCCTTTGCACTTCGTATTTCGACGTGGTCGTCTTGGATTAGAATATATGATGGCTCTTTGGCTACACCATGTACAACCAAATGGTCATACCCCGCAAACTTCAACTCAGCACCCCAATGTCCTCCCGTATTGCTTTTCAGGTAGAGTCCAGTGGTGCATCCGACGGTTGTAACCGATGTACGACCTGAGGCTGGTGCTGTGGTACCAGTTACTGCACCTGGTGCGAATATGATTATGTTACGCGGATCATCCCATGTGATGCTTGAATCTTTACAGTAATCCCATAGAATTCTGGCGTTAATTCCTCTAGATCCAATGTATAATCTTCTCCATTCTTCAGGTATGTCTTCGACCCAGCTCTTTTCTTTGGTCAAATCAACATGCAATATCTTTCCTTGATGTCCGTACACGTTCATTTCGCCTCCTTCTTGAGTTCACGATACGCAGTCATCCTTGTTGACCGTAGGTTTCTTTTCTTCTTCTCATTATCTTCATTCTTGTCCACCCACATCAATGCTTCTGGAACACAGTGCTTCACACAATATGGATCCCCACCACAGAGATCACAAAACATCGGTAGTTTTGTTTCTGGATGAAGCCTGATGGCATGATAGATACAAGCATCAACACACGCAGCTTGTGAAGTACAGAGTTTTTCATCAACCGTGATAATTCCAGTTGTTTCATCTCTGGATAATGCTCCATTTGGACAGGATGCAATACATGGGTGGGACTCGCATTGTTCACATAATAATTGAAGCCCTAAGGCGATGTCTTCCTTCTTCATTATCTTGATTCTTCCTCGGGCAGTATCAAATAGGTCCTCTTTTGTAAGAGAACATGCTAGCGAGCACTGCTTGCAACCTGTGCATTTGTCCATGTCAACAAGTAGCAGTTTCTCCATTGTTATTCATTCCATCATCTTGTTAAAGTGTGCTTACATTATCTGAACCGACATTAAAATCCTATTATTGTCGTTCGGTTTAATCGTTCATAACGCCCCAAATAGCCTTCTGTGCCAATATTTTACCAGTTAAGGTTAAGAAGGTCATGATAGATAATCAGCATGTATTTCTTTAACTGCATATTTATCTGGTGCATCAGTTTAAAGTCCACTTTAAGAAAAATCCATCACCAACCACTCACGACCAGAAGCGATAGATTATAAGACTCTCACATGAAGTCTGTCAATGTGTGATACTAGTGAGCAGTGACGAGGATAGTCTGCTACATCCAGACGAACTTCTTGTTGATAGCATGGATGAATTTGATGGGACTAGCGATTTCATTGGAGGTGCTCATATGTTGTTGTCACATCATCCACCATCAATGTATGGTCACTGTCTCAGAGTAAGCATTATGGGGCGATCTCTTTATCTCTGTGGTCGGTGTAGTGGAATCTATGGAGGATTAGGTTTAGGTCTCATCTTCCTCTTCATCTTTCGGATTCAATTGTATCCTGAATGGTTTTGGTTTTTCATTGCTGTCCTGCTTGGTTACACTACCATCATTGATTGGATGAGTCAAAGGCTCACTCCCAGAAAAACCACAAACTTTGTCCGGGCGTCGACAGGATTTTTGAGTGGTTTGGCTCTAGCAATCATCTTCTACCTTGGAAACTTGGGCTATATGTTAGTTGCACTTGTTTCGATGAGTGCATCAGTGGGTATTGTGGGGCTTATTGAGAACAAACGTCGAAATGCCTACTATCGAGAGATTCAAGCAGAGATGAATCCCTCTGTAGACGCGACAGTATCGTAACAGTACATTTGTCATACATGCCAAACGGTTTTATTCGGTTTCAATTCAATTCTCACTTGAACCGACATGATTCCATTTGCTAAACCAATGATTGGTCAGGAAGAAAAAGAAGCTGTAAAGCGTGTTCTTGAGTCAGGAATGCTTGCTGAGGGAAAGGTTTCTCGGGAACTGGAGAAATTATTTGCTGAATACACTGGCACAAAATTCGCTACTGTTACCACTAATGGGACCACTGCGCTTAGCACAGCTCTAGAGGCTATGGATATTCAGCCCGGTGATGAAGTTATCACATCTCCTTTTACATTTATAGCGTCAGCAAACTCAATTGCTATGGTTGGTGCGATTCCAATCTTCATTGACATCAAACCAGACACTTACAACATAGACCCTGAATTAATTGAAGATGCAATAACTGAAAAGACCCGTGCAATCATGCCTGTGCACATCTTCGGAATGCCTGCCGATATGAAGTATATAATGGAGATTGCTGAATCTCACGATTTACAGGTAATTGAGGACGCTTGTCAGGCTCATGGTGCTGAGATCGATGGCAAGAAGGTAGGCTCTTTCGGACACGTCGCGTCATTCTCATTCTACGCCACAAAGAACATGATGACTGGAGAAGGGGGCATGATCACCACCGATAATGAGGAGCTCTATGATGAAATCTTGATGGTGAAGAATCACGGTCGGGGTAAACAGGGTGGTTATAGGCATTTTAGAATCGGGTATAATAATCGAATGATGGACATAGTGTCGGCTATTGGTATTGAGCAGATCAAAAGGTTACCACACGCTGTAAAACAAAGAAGATCCAATGCCCAACAACTGGATACTTTCTTGGCTGAGTATGATGATATCAAACCACAAGTAGAAGATCCAGGATTCAAATCATCATATCACATCTATGCACCTCGATTGTATTCCAATAAGATGAATAGAGATGAGATGGTGACTGCATTGAGAAATGAGGGGATTGGATCACGGGCTGTTTACGGATTGCCTTGTCACAAACAAGACACATATCTCAATATCCAAAAATGGCGATGGGCAAAGTACGTTGACTATCCTGATTATTCAGCTGTTAGTTTACCAATATCAGAAGAGGTGGGACTACGTCACTTCGATATTCCTGTTCATCCGAGTCTTAGCATTGAGGAAAAGGAACACATAAGGAATGCATTTCGAAAGATATTGGGTTAATCCCGTTCAAAATGGTTCAGGATATCTCTCAGGTCTTTTGATTCAATTGTGACAGAAGCTGCATCACTCACACTCTTACTTACTGGATTAAATGCTATACTAAAGGCTGAGAACTTGAATAGGTCAATGTCATTCTCTCCGTTGCCCACACTTGCGATACTATCCAACGAATGCCCCTTAATCTGTGCATATTGCATCATCGTTGTGACCTTCTCGGGACCTCCCATGGTGAATTGTACAGTTCCATCATGGACTTCATTTTCTGATCCTAATATATGAGAATAAGCAAAATCAAGATCCAGTCTACGAGTTAGCGGTTCCATGAAGAACTGACTAACTCCACTTGAGATACATCCAACCTCATAACCCCACTCTTTCAGAGTGGCGACAGTTTCTTCAGCACCTTTCATTAGTGGTAGTTTCTTTACTAGGATATGGTATTTTGCATTGATAGGGACACCCTTCCAGATTTTAGCACCTTCAATTACTGTTTTTCTTATGTCCATCTTCTCTTGTTCCATTCTCTGAAAGAGATCAAGATATTTCTCCTTCAAACCAATCTGTTGAGCTACCGCAAAAGCAGCATTATAGCCATCGTAGAGAACTCCGTCCAAATCTAAAGAAATGATTTTAATTTCCGAATTCATGCGAGTATCCAATTCCTTCCTTGTTTCGTCCTGACGGCCGCACACACAACAGTAATTATCACTTTTGATTGCGTCCTATCTGCTATGAATATCATCAGAAAAGGCAGAATGGGCACCATAAATGAAATTAGGAAAAAATTCAGGAAAATCCGAACTGATGAGGAACTTACTTTTGATCTTGGTATGATAGATAGGGAAATTCTCAAAAAACTATTTGTTGTATGCGGACGTGTTGGAGATGAGAACATAGCCCAGTATGAGAAAAAGGCCAAAGAGATTGGTTCTGATTTTATTATAGAAAGAGGTAGATCATGGATTCTAACTCGTAAAACAATTCAAGAAAACTATGACCCTAGCTATCACAAGGGTGTTCTTCTTATTGGAACAAATAAGGAACTCCCTGCAACACAAATATCCTATGAAGGATCTTATGGTTATACTGATTGGTTTATCCAGGATTTAGATGAT
>JBHLRC010000140.1:0-8169 GCA_048882965.1 Candidatus Thorarchaeota archaeon | reverse complement strand
ACTATGGTGTTGACTACGGTGAATATGATGGATATATGGCAGAGCACACTTGTGGTACTGGTCCATATACAGTTGCAGAATGGCTGCCGAATCAATGGGTCTACATGACATACAATGAGAACTATTGGAGAGCAGATAGCAGCAGAACCGATTTAACATCACCAGTAGATATCAGACCTGAATCATACTCTGGGTCTATCAAGAATGTTTACCTCAAGACAAATGAGGATGTGACTACAAGAATACTAGATGTTAGAGCAGGCACCGCTGATGGTGTTTACCTTCCATACACAAATGCTGGAGATCTTCTGGATCTTCAAGTTGGTGGTGGTGGTGGAACAGCCAGATATGATGATGTTCATGTTTCCTATGGAGGGACAAGCTACTTTGTTGAACACTTCGGATTCAACATGGATACTGTCTACAACTTCAACGGACAAGATGTGAACCTCACCAGTGCATTTGCTGACATTAATCTACGTCTAGCCTTCTCTTATGCCTTTAATGACTCTGCATTCATGTTATCAGCTGTCTTTGGCTTCGGTGTACAGGCTCAAGGTATCATTCCTAACGGAATGTTTGGTCATGTTGACGACTTGCCAATGTACACAACAAACTTGACAAAAGCTGGTGAATACTGGAACTTAGCTATGGCTAATTCAACAACCAGAGCCAATTATGAAGCATTTGAATCACATGGCGGATTGACACTCTACTACAACAGCGGTAACACCCGTCGAGAACAAGCATGTCTTATCCTGAAGGATAGCATACAAAAGATGTACGCGTTACCAAGTGTAACACAGATCACCACAGACACTGCTGGTGAGTTGACAATCAATGTTCAAGGTCTAGAATGGTCCAACTACTTGGACCAGAACCGCCAACGAGCCATGGGTGTCTTCATTATTGGGTGGATTCCTGACTATGCAGATCCTGACAACTACGTGTTCCCATACGCATACGCCAGAGGTACCTTTGCTTACAGACTAGGTTACAATAACACTGATGTCAATGCCTGGTACCTAGAAACTCGTGGTGAGTTGAATCAAACTCGCCGAGCTGAACTCTTCGAAGACATTGAGTACGCAGTCTACAATGATGTCCCAATGAGGATGGTATTGCAGGGTGGCGAGCTCCGGTGTTGGAGAACTTGGCTGATGGGACAGGGTAAGAACTGGAACCCAATGACCACCTCAGGTGGAGACTGGGGTTACATCTTCGACCTGTATAAGGTATATCCTACAGAGTAGAATTAGAGCATTAATGCAGAGGGTTAACCCCTCTGCAATCTCCCTTTTTTTCAATCCAAATTTCAGTACACTTTAGAATGCATTGAAAATAAAGAATATAACACCACACTCATGGTGATTGTCATAAGGTGTCAATACTATGTTGAGTGACATAACCAGGATACCTTCCAGGGATTTATTCACGCTATGGTGGACCCAAAGATGGGTACGAATCCTTGTTATAGCATTACTGCCTGTTTCCGTTATTGACTCCTACTACACAATTCAACTTGTGAAAATATTCGGAGCAGAAGCAGAAGTCAATCCAGTTGGCAGCTATATGCTGGGTATCGGTCAATGGTGGTTATGGACGCTGATTAATACAATTGGTTTTGCTCTATTCTGCATGCTTTCTGGTTCCTATTACCTCTCAGTGAGGAAATATCAGGACACACCAAACACATTTCTATTTTCTCTAATACTATCTCTACGAATTGGGATGGCTAGTTATAATGTCACATTTTATTATTTGGAATCCGTTGCTGCTGGTTATCCTCCTCTCTGGATATCAATCCTTGCTACAGGAATTTCATTCATATTTCTCAACAGGTTGTTCACCCTGAAACACGACCTTAGCTGGAAAAGACTCAAGGCGCAGGTCCAATCAAGGATGGATGGTATACGAGACAGGCGATTGATTGGCGCTACAAAGAAAAGTAGTGAAGAATTGGCACCTGTGGACTTGGTCGTTAATGCTGAGAATGAGCCGCCTGAGGGTATACCCCGCATATCACGAAGAAGAGTCCTTGCAAAGAGACTTGGGTATCTAGGTCTTTGGGTGATCACTATTGCTGTTGTATTTCTTATAATGGAAATCATCCTGAATATCTCAGGCTTATGGGAATGGTACGACCGACCGCAAGGTTGGGTGTCGCTAGATTCATGGTTTCTTGTCTTTTTCTTACAGATCATAATATTCGTTGGCGTGTCTGTTTATTTCTTATACAAGGCGTTCGATGTTCATGAATATAAAATATAAACAGTCGTCTTGTTGTTGCAAACAAGCGCATAGAAACCAAAGAATGCAGGCATGATGAAACGGGTAAGGATTGCAGTGTTGTAATCTCTCGGAGTTGAGTGCTTCTTTAACACGGTTTATTAGAGTAATATCTCAATGCTGGAAATGATGCAACAATGGTCAAAGGAGACCCACTTCTCATTATAAAAAACCTCAAGGCATACTATCCTTCGAAAAAGGGATTGGTAAGAGCAGTAGATGACGTTTCACTTGAGATTAGAGAGGGAGAATGTGTCGGGCTTCTTGGTGAAAGTGGATCTGGGAAGAGTAGCATGGCTTTAGCAGTCATGGGGCTCTTCGAAAGGATAGCGCGCTTCTCCGCTGGTGCCTCAAATGATCCGGAGCTTCAGAAATCTTTCAAAAAAGGATTGCCAGGTACAATAGATAGACCCGGTGTTCAAGGTAATGTAATCTTCAGAGGAAAAGACATGAACAGTCTTTCCCAAGAGGAGCTAATCGCGATTCGTGGTCGTGAACTATCACTCATTCCACAAGGACTGGGTCACGCATTGAATCCTCAGCATAGCATCGGACATCAGACTGCTGAGCCAATCGAGATTCACGATGAAGACATCAGATTACTTGATCTAAAGAGGAAGGTTCTGGAGTATCTAGGACTCGTTCAACTTGCTGATGCCAATCTTCGGTTTGTTATGGACCCTGGGAGTTTCAGCGGCGGTGAGTCTCAACGTATCCTCATTGCGATGGCACTGATCTCAGGACCGTACCTTGTGATTGCGGATGAACCTACCACTGCTTTGGACGTCACTATACAAAGGCAAATCATGACCGTTCTAAAGATGGTACGTGATGAATTCGATGTTTCACTTCTTCTGATAAGTCATGACGCAGGAGTCATCGCAGAGATGGCTGATAGAGTCGCCATTATGTACGCAGGCAAGATTGTTGAGTATGCCAATGCAGTTAACATCTTTCATGACCCGCAGCATCCTTACACAATGGGACTTATGACAAGCTTTCCAACGATTGCCATGATGCAGATGAAAGCAGGCAAGAAACCAAGACTTCGAGGAATTCCTGGAGACCCTCCAGATTTGTGTGATATCCCAACAGGTTGTGCATTTCATCCACGTTGCAGGTTTGCCATAGATATCTGCAAGCAAGAAGTCCCAGAATATAGAGAAGTAGAACCAGATCACTTCATACGATGTCATAGGTGGGGAGATATCAACAGAGAATAAAGTGTGAGCGCCAAAGGCGCCCACGGAGTTTTCCTATATCAAGTCTGAGCAATGATGGGGCGTAATGATTTGAATTATGAGTCGCATTGATTAACCTACAAGCAACCACATACAAGTCTCGCATCCATCTTTTTCGACTATTGTCCTCCCAGCTCTGACGAGTACTTCCAAAGGGGGTATTCCTCAAATAATATTCTTCCGCCTTTCGGAAACAAGCAATAGGCTTAACGGAATGCATTCTGAGAGAGACGACCTCGAGTTGAAAATGGATTTACTCATGATTGAGTAATGCGACACCCCGGGTTTAGAACCCGGGCGTGAACTCGACTATTGTTTTCCCATTGTTAATGCCATAATTGCTTTCTGAACATGGAGTCTGTTCTCAGCAACGTCATAAACGATTGACTTAGGATTGTCACAGACCTCATCGGTGACCTCAGCGTTTCTGTCTACTGGTCCACAATGAGTAAAGAAAGCATCATTGGTCTTTGCCATCCAATCCTTGGTAGTAATCCAGTCATCATACTTGGCAGCAAGATCAATCTCTTTCTTCTTTGCTTCATCAACACCGCGTTTGACCATGTCATCATAGAAACCAGCGGTCATCCAGTTACGTGAATAGACAATGTCTGCGTCTTTGTATCCCTCTTCGAGGTCGTGGACAATCTCGAAGTTACTATCAGCAACCTCAGCATTCTCCTCACACCACTTGATCACCTCAGGATCTAAATCATACCCAGGTGGATGAGCGAGTGTGACATCCATTCCAAGCCGAGAGTTAATCAGGATGCTTTCTTGAACACTGCACCAAGACCTTACTAGTGCGCCTTTACCCCAAACCTGGAGAATCTTCTTACCCTTGAGGTTCTTGCCTGCATGCATCCTGTAACCCATGACATCAGCAAGACCTTGACAGGGATGAAACCGGTCATGAGCCATTGAAATAATCGGAACACTTGCATTCTCTGCATATTGCCTGAGAAGCTCATCACCTTGACCATAGTAGTCAAGTGCTGTTTCAAGAATTCTAATCCCTATACCAACGGCATATCGGCTCATCACCTGAGCTGCGTCCGCCACAGTTTCACCAGCTGACTTTGATGTCTTGAGCCTCATCGACTTGGGCTCTAAGAACTGAGCGTGACCGCCGAGCTCTGTGGCAGCAGCCTCAAATGACTGTCGGGTCCTCACACTTGGATTGTAGAAGAACATGAAGAAAGTCCTTCTATCAAGACAGTTGTTTAAAGGGTGGTCGTAGCGGTTTGCCTTCATCTCAAATGAGAGATCAAGAGTCCTCTCAAGCTCCTCAACACTCCAGTCTTGTGTTGTAATCAGATCGCGTCCATACAGACTTTTCATTGTTGTCACAAGGCAAGTGGACTCCATCTCGAATTTGAGTCTATCGCAAAGTAGTTTACGCTTACTCGGGAGGTAGGAAATCTACTAAGGCGAAAGCGTTTTCAAATAAAAAATAGATAGTGCCTTGGTACGTTCAGACCAAGGCATCAGTGGAATTAATACTCTTCAAAGTGGAGCATGAAGTAACTCTTGTCATGTTGACATGCGGGGCACTTATCCGGAGGATGATCACCCTCATGGATATAACCGCAATTAGAGCAACGCCACTTCACTTTCTCTTTCTTCTTGAACATTGTGCCATCTTTAATCTGTTCAGCCAGAGTTATGTATCGTTCATGATGCCAAGATTCAGCCTTCGCAATCATACGCCACATATGCGCTATGGTCTTGAAGCCCTCCTCCTCAGCGATGTCAGCATAACCCGGATACATCTCAGTGAATTCGAATTTTTCGCCAGCAGCAGCATGTCTGAGGTTTGACTCAGTATCTTCATAACCACCACTAGTGGGAAATTCCCATTCAATCTTGATAGCCTCCGTGGATCCACCTTCTTTCAAAGTCTTGAAGAACCTTTTAGCATGCTCTAATTCATGGCCAGCAGTTTCTTCAAAAATCTGAGCAATGTGAGGATAGCCCTCTTTCTTAGCAGTCTTTGCAGCAATGGTATATCTATTGCGTGCCTGTGATTCTCCCGCAAAAGAGGTTAGTAGATTCTTCTCGGTTCTTGTTCCCTTAAGGTCCATATCTCTCAACTCTCTCAGTGGAGTATAATCTCCACAGTATTTCTACGCTTTCGCGAGAATAGGCTGCCTTACTGCAACTAGTTAATAAGACTGTTCTTAGAGAGGACTAACTTCCTAGTGAGCTACTTGAGTTGTTCAGCAATTGTCTTGGCCAGTGTTTTGATCTGTTCTGCTTCTTCATCAGAAGGTCGAGCCTTGACACGAACGACAGGTTCCAAAACTTCAAACCTCATCTCTTCAAACATCTGTTGAAGTTTCTTCACACCACCACCACCCCAGCCATAAGTACCAAACAGAGCTACTTTATTCACCGGGAATCTCTTCCCCTTGACCTCATTCGCAAATGCCCAAATCTTGGGGAATGGATGTGCATCATAAGTAGGAGCACCAACAACAAGCACCGAAGGTCGGACTGCATCCACGAGGACGTTGCTCATATCAGTGTAGGAAATATTGTGAATCTTAACCTCAACTCCGAGGCCCATAAGTTCCTTCTTCAACCTTAACGCAAGGCGATGTGTATAACCATACATAGAACCGAAAATGATGGTGACATATTTCTCTAATTCTGGGTGTGTCCACTCATCATATTTGTTCAGAATCCACAGAGGGTCTTTCCGATAGATAGGGCCATGACTAGGACCGACTACCTTGATGCCAATTCCTAAGTCTCGAACCTTAGAAATCGCTCTTTGGACAAATTTGAAGTAAGAAGTTATGATGGCAGAAAGATACCTTCGGCTTTCAGACTCTATCAGTCTCATATCAATCTCATCATCAAAGACCTTCCCATTCAATGCGCCGAATGACCCAAATGCATCGCAGGAAAGGAGAATCTCATCTTCAATAATGTAAGTCATCATAGTTTCTGGCCAGTGAAGAAATGGTGCGTGAATGAATTTCAGAGTCTTTTTCCCAAGGGATATCTCCTCAAAGTCTTCAACAACCTTTTCTTTCAATGAAACTCCATAGAATGATTTCTGCATATCAGAGGCTCTATCAGTGTATACCAGTGTGGCATTACTGGCAATTGCAGCAATATCTGGCAATGAGCTTGTGTGGTCAGGTTCCATGTGGTTCAAAATTATGTAATCAATGTCCTTTGGATCGATTATTTCTTGGATATTATCAAGCCACTCCTTAGACCAAGGACCCTTTACTGTTTCAACGAGTGCTATTTTTTCATCAACTATTAGGTAGCTATTGTAGGAAACGCCAAAAGGTATTTTCCATAAATTCTCGAACAGTTCTGTATGATGATCGTCAACACCAATATAATAAACGCCCTTAGCCAGTTCTCTGTGCATTTCCTTCACCTATCATCCATGTATACTGATTTTGTCCGAGAGGTAGGGATAAAAGACCTTCCCTCAGGATGTTACGTTTTCATGTTAACCATAGTTAAATCATTTTCGGAATTACCTATTCTTCATCATATCCTTTACCGAACTTGTTGCGATACGTTTTGCAAACATCTTCTTGAGAGGACTGACATCGCTAAATGGAAACTCATCCTTATCCTTGTAGAATTCATAGTCTGCTTCATAGTATTCTTTCTGCAATTCGGAAAGTATTTTGTAAATGTAGAACATCACTACTTGAGTGGTTGTTGGTTTAGGAAGTATTCCAGATTCGATTGTTGAAATAAGTGTGTCAACTGCTTGGGTAGTCTGTTGGTGATTGAATGAACTCTCGGTTTCTGACTTTTTGGCGACTCTGAGTTCAGGATGAGCAGCTATGTTGAAGCCAAAAGAGGAAAATATGCCAGTCATGTACTCATTTGCTTGGTCTGCACCAAATCCACCACACACAGCCATCACGATAGCTGGCTTTCCATAGAATTGGGGGCGGTGAGAAAGATAACTTACTCGTTCCATGAATATCTTCATCTGTGAAGATATAATATTGACATAGACTGGAGATTGGAAGATTATACCGTCAGCTTCCATCATTTTCTGGATTATCATGTCACGGTCGTCTTTGAGTGGACAATACTGCTCTCCTCTCCTGATACAGGTATAACATCCTCGACATTGCATGATGTCAGAATCCTTTAGCATCAGCAGTTCATAGTCAATAGAGGGATACTGTTCTTGGATTTTGCTTAGTACTGAGTAGGAATTTCCCTTCCGGTGGCTACCTGATATTGCGAGTATCTTCATCTTCAAAGTCCCCAATGCAGACGTGTGTAAGCATTCTATTAATTCATTCTAATTTCTAAACTTCAGTTGCACCTTTCAATCGCTGCTCATAATGATCTCTATCATATTCGTACTCTGTCTTTTGCAGCCTATTGAACAAATGAATAATTGACTCCCAGCAATCGGGTCTTCTGAATACCATAGCTAGGTCGGTGGCAAATGCTTCGAATTTCTTCCAAAAATTAATGAACATGATTGCAGTTGTTTCTGGAACGAAGTCTTCTCCAATGAAACCTCGCTGAACCAATGTACTTAATCCATCGAAGTAGGAACTGACGCGAACATACTTTGCGAAAGCTTCAGGATTGGGTTCAGGGCCGTATTTCACAAAGAACTCCTCAACATCCTCCCACG
>JBHLRC010000139.1:0-8227 GCA_048882965.1 Candidatus Thorarchaeota archaeon | reverse complement strand
GCCAGATTCTTCGGGTTCCATTTCTGAGTACCTCTTTATTCTATGTTCCAGATGTGTTGCTAGCAATATCAATGGTCCTTACCGCCCTTGCGTTTGGCAATCCATGGTACAGTAGGAGCAAGAAGATTCAGACGGAAGAGTTTCCACACATGGTGACAGTTCCTTAAGATGTTCTAAGAAATAGAACGAAAGCATGTAACCTATCAATCTGCATCCAAGGGTTATTGCCTAAGAGAATGGGTTATTAGTCTCTCTCGTTGCAGCTGGAGTGGGTGTCATTGCATGGGTTCGCAAAAGCACTTTGCTCTTCAGTATCTCAGGCCGGAAAGTCTTCCCGATCCATTTTGCCCTGGATGCGGCGCAGGAGAGGTATCAAATGCGTTTCTAAAAGCAGCCAAAGACTTGGGTCATGAAGACCTCTCTGGATTTGCGTTTGTGTCAGGGATTGGTTGTAGCGCTTGGATTCCATCACCTCACTTCCAAGCTGACACACTGCACACCACACATGGTCGTGCAATTGCGTTTGCTACCGGCTTGAAGATGGCTCGTCCAGAGCTAAAAATCGTTGTAATCAGCGGAGATGGGGACTTGGCCGCAATCGGTGGTAACCATCTTATCCATGCAGCCCGAAGAAACATGGACATGACCGTTATCTGTGTTAACAACTACATCTACGGGATGACTGGCGGCCAAGTAGGACCGACCACTTTCACAGGAGACCGTACCACTACGTCTCCTTATGGCAATCCTGAACGTCCCTTTGATCTAGCCCGGCTTGTAGCCGCAGCTGGCGCTAATTATGTTGCACGGTGGACAACCGCTCATCCAGTACAGGCATCACGAGCAATGCGCACATCAATTGAGCGAGAGGGTTTCTCTTTCATTGAAATGGTTTCCCAATGTCCGACAGCATACGGTAGACGAACACAAGCTGGAGGACCACCAGAGATGTTGAAGTGGTTCAAGAAATTTCCAGTCCGTAAGAAAGGCGATCCTATTGAGCCTCGAACTCCAACAAGGGATGGAATGGACCTAGGTGTCTTTGCTGACAGACATGAAACCCCATTCACTGAACTACTAGATTCGGTATACCGCACCATAGTGGAGTAATTCCTCATGAAGACAGAGATTCGTATTGCTGGAACCGGTGGGATGGGTGTAGTATTAGCTGGTGTGATTCTTGGTCATGCAGCAGCAGTCTATGGTGGCCTCGAGGTTGTCCAAAGCCAGAGCTATGGTTCAGAGGCTCGAGGTACTGCTGCTAAGAGCGAAGTAATTCTGAGTGATTGCCCAATTAAATACCCCAAGGTGAGAGAATCTGACTATTTCATTGTGATGTCTCAGAAGGCTCTCGAGATGTATCTTGATGGTGCAAAGAAGAACAGCGTCCTTATTGTCGACCCCGATCTTGTAAACACGAAGGATGTCAAAGGATTTGAAATCCTAGAAGTTACTGCGATGAAGACTGCTGATAAACTAGGCTTACGGCTTGTTTCTAATATGGTGATGTTAGGTGCGTTTGTGAAAAAGTCTGGTCTACTTTCAATAGGAGCTCTAGAAAAAGCAGTTAGTGAATTAATTAGCGCCAGAACATCGGACATAGACATCAAAGCGATACAAGCCGGAGCTGAACTCGTCTAACCACCATGTATCAAGGGTAAGACCACAACAACATCACCCTCACAAAGCTTCGTTTCTAATCCTCCACTGAGCGCAACATCTGCCTCATTGCGCAAGACCAAAGCGTCACGATCGATTATTTGGGGAGTATCCCACACTTCTCTGATGTTTTTTTCTCTCTTGATTGCCTCATTTAGTAGATCTGAAAGACATGAATCATCATCCAGTTCAATCTCAATTTTACCATCTTTGAGTTTCTTGGCTAGAGGTCCTCTAAACTGAAGTGTGATTCTCATGATATGTTTCCACTCGCTCAGGATGAGTGGACCCTTGATAAAATGCATGATTTATGCTCAAGTATGAACCTCTATATGGGACGGTCGTGAAACGGTGTTATGGCTGTGAACTGTGAGCGAGATGAACCTGAGCTTGTTTCAAGTAGGTATACCAGAATCTTTGGCATTACAGAGCCCACTGATAAGGTAGTCAGTCTAGTCAAGATTCTATCTGTCCTTCTTCCAGCCTTTGCAGCCAGCTTTCAAATCAGTACTACATTCTGGATGATCTACATTGCAGAGTCTTTAGGTAACGGTGACTATTTTGCAGGACTGACTCTTGTAGGACTATTAGTGGTAATCCAGATGGCCATCCAAACAGCCTTTGATTATCCCACAGGTGCCATCGGGGACTGGATTGGACAGCGTTATGTGATATCCTCTGCGCTTCTATGTTATGCTTTTGCATTTGGTCTGTCATCCATGATTGTGAAGGACACTCCGGCTCCGATGTGGATTTACGTGTCAATCTACATGTTATTTGGACTTGGGTCTTCACAGGAGAGCGGTGCCTTCAACGCATGGTTCGACAACAACTACCGTGTTGCAATGCCCCATGATGAAGACCGCAAGCAGTATGGTGTATTCCAAGGAAGGCTTGGGATGGTTTGGCAAGTCTCATCAACATTGGTCTTACTTCCCGGGTCTTGGCTGGCTTATCTCTATGGAGAAACCTGGGTTTTCTCTCTCCAAGCTGTCTTTGCGGTATTTCTTGCAATCGTTGTGTTCAGACTTGTAAGAGACCTCCCTGGAGTCAGAGAAGCACAGGAAAAACGTCCCTCATTAGGTGAGTATGGGTCTCTCCTCAAGGACGGTTTCAAATTCCTTTGGTCTAGCAGGTTTGTCACACTTCTCATATTTGGTGAGGTTGTCATGTGGAGCATTGGTCCAGTCTGGTGGAACATCTTGTTGTTCCCTCTCTATTTCAGTTTCCTCGTGACTCAGGTTGCAGTTTCAGCATTCCGCACCTTGGTCTTCATCCCTCAAGCAATTGCAAATGAGAGGAGTGGAGTACTGGCTAAGAGGTTCGAGCCAAAGAAATGGATTCCACGTTTCCGACTATTACAGTTCACCGGAGTCATCTTTTACTTGGTGCTTGCAGCTATCGTGTATCTCTTTCCAGGAATTCCTGCAGGCACAGACCCTGGAACTCTTTATTTCTATACGCTTTTTATTCCATTCACAAACTTACCTTTGATTCAGATACCTGTTCAGACTGTGATTCCTGTCATACTAATCTTCATCCTGTTTGTCAGTCTCAACATGTTTGGTGCAATTGCGGGGATCTTAACGCAGCGTGTTATGTTGGATGTCATTCCTAATCGAATCCGAAACTCCATGTACTCCTTACAACCAACACTGGTCATGCTATTATCTATGCCACTCATTGCATTCTTTGGGTGGTTTATCCCCTTCACGGGAGGATTTCTACTGACCTTCCTAATCTGTGCAATGATATCTTTAATCGCTGTAGTTATGATATGGATGGCATTCAGCAATCCCATTCCTAAGGCTGACGAACTAGTGCCTGCTACTGAAGAGGAGCTGGAAGAGGTTCATGAGATGGATGTCACATGAGCCCTCTACTTCGACATGGTCTTCTCTATGGACTGCTTGAGAACCTCTGCATTCAGTTCTCCCGCATGGAATACTTTTCCACTCTCAATGTGATTGAATGTGATCTCTGCTGGACTGAATAGAAGTGGATCAACCTTGTAGAAGTCATTTCCTACGCTTTTGAATAGGTCATAGAATGGCTGACCGTATTGATCTGATGAAGACGATGGGACCTTCTTGACGACATCATCCAAGTCCTTTTCATCATCACGGATGAAGTAGAAGGTCCTTCCTCCATAAAGGATACAATCGTTCGTAACACCCATTGCTCTCGCATCTTTCTTAGCAACTGGGGCAACTGGAGCAACACCATAGCCTGATCTTACCCTATCGAGGTTGAATCCAATCTCGTGTAGTTTGTGCATTCCCACTTCAACAACTCTAGCTGAAACCTGTATTGAGCCCACAAGACATGCCGTTGGTGCAAGAATACAGTAGAGGTCAGAGGTTGCTATGTTGCATTTGTCTGCGATATATTGTGCAACATTATCAGGTGGAATTTCTCTAGTTTCAAGTAGAATCACTCCAACTTTGGCATCATCTGTATAGTCCAGATGTTTGTATAATTTCTTCTCAACACGGGAAAGTGCCCTTGCTGGACCTGAGCCCATGGCAAAGTATCCTTCTTCGTTGATTACCCACCCTGCATACTGTGAGCCCATACATGCGATCTTCGGATTGTCTGAGCTTACGACAACTGCAGGTAAGTCCAAGTCCCCAATATGCATCTTGGTATGCCTGACGACACCAAATCCCCCCAGACAAACCTCACTCACAAGTCTTCCGAGTTCTTCGGTCCCAGTCACCTCGATACCGGCATCGATGACTGTTGTACCGTTTTTCAGTTCACTAACAGTACAATCCAAGTCGTCCTTTTGCTCTATAATCTCCTTTGTAATCTCATATGCTCCTTCATTTACACTGATTTTCATGTCCTCTAACACCTCAAGTCAAGTGCTGGTTCATCAAAGCTCGAACATATATTTCCTCTCCAGGACTTGCTTCTGAAAAGTCTCCAATGAACTTGGTCCATTTCTCAGATACATCAATATCCTCGGACAAGAAATCGGGTCTGCGGTCTTTCAAGTAACGAAGATAGTAGTTAATGAACTCCCTCTCAGAACTGCCACTGAACTTGTAGGTTGGGAACAGAGAGTCCATTTTGCCTAGACAGAATATCATCCCTTTTGTTGCCTGTACGCCGACACGTTCAGCCATATCTCCAACAACAATTATTGTACCCCCCATCATGCGAATTGCTGTTTGGGGCCCTACATTGCCTTTCACAGCAATGAACCCTTTTCGCATGTGTGCTGCCATCTCACGTCCCGTATTACCAGCAACATAGACACGTCCTCCTTTCATACCGTCAGTTGTTCCACGATAACCAGCGCAGAGGTAGTCTCCAGCATCTCCTTCAATCTGGATATTTCCCCCTTCCATTTCTGCAGCAGCCCAGGGGCCCACAGATCCTTTCACATGGATACGGCCAGCAATCATCTCGGCTCCGAGATACATTCCAGTATCTCCTTCAACGGTGATTGTCCCACCGTTCATCCCTTTTCCAATCATCTTAATCTTTCTTAGGTCGCCCTTTACCAGAATATCGGTTTCACCTGGAGTCGGACCACTATCACCGCTGATGTCAAAGAAATCTCCTAGTGTGAGGGTTTCATTGCCCTTTTGAACAGGAAGCGCTTTGATATCTTTCATGCTCTTTCCAGCAAAATGAGTGGGTGTTATTGTATCCGCCTCAAGAGGAATATCTGGATTTTTTCTTAGTGACAAAATCACGGTCATGAACCCAACCACCTTGGAATTTCTGTGAAGTTAATCCACCTGATAAAACCTTTTGCAGTAATTCATTGCGACGGAAAAAAGAAAAGGTGCCATTGTCTTGCTTTTTACCAAGCTGGTGGCATGAAATGGAGATAAACGGAGTCCCAATCGAAGACACCTTTGCAGAAGCCTTCGGAATGCACATGAATCGTACAATCATAACAGCGTACAGCGAGGAGTGGGCACGGATCACTGCCACAGAGGCAACTGGGTTTGGCACTTCTGTGATTATGGCTCCTGCTGAGGCTGGAATCGAATACGTGATGTCCCCTGATGAAACACCTGACGGGCGTCCTGGTGTGAGGGTCGTATTTGCTGTTGGTTCAAAGAAGAAGCTGGAACCACAGCTACTTGCTAGACTTGGACAATGTGTATTGACAAGTCCAACAGCTTCTGCATATGATGACACTCCAAAACCCAAAGATCGCTATGTGATTGGTAAGAAAATCGCCATGTTTGGGGATGGATTCCAGACTAAGAAGGGGCCGATCAATGGGAGGGTTCTCTGGTTCATTCCCCGGATGAGCGGTACTTGTATCATTCAGAATATGTTTGGTCGTGTGAAAGGAGTTGCAGGTGGCAACATCATCTATTGCTGTGAGGATGTTGAGAGTGGAATGAACAGCGGGATGGCTGCAGTGAAAGCCATTGAAAAAGTGGAAGGTGCATACACACCATTTCCCGGGGGCCTTGTAGGATCCGGCTCTAAACCTTCATCAAAGTACAAGGTCCTGTTTGCATCCACAAATGAGAAGTTCTGTCCAACACTCAGAGCTCTAGTACCCAACACGTTGATTCCAAAGGGCAGTGAGTTTGTTCAAGAGATAGTCATCAACGGTCTCACTGAGTCAGCAGTTGCAAATGCCATGAAATCGGCAATCGAAGCAGTCTGTGCACATCCCGGTATCACAAAGATGACCGCTGGTAATTATGGAGGTAAACTTGGAGAGTATCAGATACATCTCCACGACCTATTCAAGTAGTCAGTCTTTCTTCGAACCATTTTCTGAACTTTTTCCTGCCTCAATTGGTGTTTCAGAGAACATCATAGGTTGATTTGGAGAGAATGACGGCTCATGACTTGTCAGTCGCATGACCATCTCATCTCCCGTTTCAAAGACACCTCTGAATTGAAACTCCAGTATCGGACTATAAAGTAAAAGCGGGAGAAAGATTGCAGTCATCACATAGCGAAGCGGCCATAGGTTATAGCCACCTTGATTGTTAATCCACTCATTGAGTTTGAAGGCCAATTCAATGAACCCCCACCAAAAACCAAAGAAGATACCAGTTTGTCTAATTCTTTTCAGTCTGACAAACATCCCAAATGTTCGAGTCATCCAATTATCATATTCTAGATCTTCAAAGCGATACTCTAGAACTCCTCGCTTCTCCACTGTCAATACTGCAAGTTTTCCGATGAACTCTCTGTTCTCATTTTCGACTTTTAAAAGCGTTCGAAACCGTCTCTTGAAAAAACCACCAATTGTCATGATTGAGAAGGCAAGCATCACGACTATCCACACTACAGTAAGTGCGATTACTGCAGCTAAGATGATTATGACGATGATAGCAACTCCTTCTCCACCACCACCTCCACCGCCACCATCACATCCAGTGCAGGTTCCTCCATCACCACAACAGTCGCCAAACACTTCTGATGTCACTGAAACGCGACCGGTTTCCTTGGTATATACTCCACTATTTCCTGGATTCACACCAGTTATGGTTTCAATCTCCTTCTTGAGAGTTTTACCAGATATACCATAGGCTAGTATCGAAACTGGTCTCTTAGGTTCAGAAACTTCTGAATAGTCTTCCATTTACTCCAAACTCCACAACAATATAGACATCCTATGATTATCACTTCTTCGATATTGGATTTGTAACATCTATTGCATCTCAATTTGGTTCTGACGTGCGAGGTCAATTGCCTCATTTGACCATTGGCCGAATGTTTTTGCGGCCAGTGCTAGATGGCCAACAGTTTGGGCGTCGAGTCCTAGTTGTGTCGTAATGACTGCATCTAGCTCCAAAACATCATTTGACCCCCATATGAATCCCAAATCATGAAATATCGTAGACTTCACGAGCGTCTCATCAGACGCAGAGGTTGAGAATACTGCTTCAACCATACCTCTCACATCGAAGAGAGAATGGCAGATTTTGTTGATATCCATGATACTATCATTGAGCTTCGAGTCTTTAGTACCATGAAACTTCCCTCTATATGGTGTAGATATCATTCCGAACAGGTTCTTGACTGATAATGTGACCCCTATTGTCCCGTGTGCTATCTTTGGCTTGGCCAGACTCAGCAACGTACCACCTCTCATATCATAAAGTCTTGTTGGGACCATAGTATACAGGATATCGTTTGTCAGGGGTTCAAATCGGGATTCCACAATCGACTTGATCTGGTCCGGTTCACATACCCGTTTTGACCAGAGTTCATCAGAGAGGTTAAGATACTCCACATCATGTTTCTTCAGGACTTCATCGATTCCTGCCATCTCTAGAAACCATCTGTCATTCTCATGTAGGTCTTTCTTCTTCTGTCCAGTCAACTTCTCTTCTAACTCCGCATTGAAAGGTCCTTGATGGTTCAGAAAGATTGGACTTCTGTAGAGGGCACAGCTCTCAACTACAATCTTCTCACAGTCTAGAGCAGACAGTGTCCAATCCAAAATCTCTGCTTCAGTGTAAATCTTTGAAGTTGACCAATTTGGTTTGATTACAACTGGAGACTTGAGGTCAAGTGTTGAAATCACCTCGATGAATGATTCTCTTGTACTTTCTCGACAGAACATCACTCG
>JBHLRC010000138.1:0-8305 GCA_048882965.1 Candidatus Thorarchaeota archaeon | reverse complement strand
TGGATGACAATACACAATATCGCGTTCAGGAGGTTCCGACTATGGTCGTTGTCATTGTACTAATTCAAGTCAGGGCTGGCACTGCGAGTGCTGCTCTTGAAGCGATTGAAAAGATTCCAGATATGCAACATGTCCACATGGTCACTGGTCCATACGACATTATTGCCTACGCTGATATCCCCGTAAAAGCTGGTTTTCGGAGACTAGTAGAACGGGTTCATGACGCACCCGGCGTCGAGAGAACTGAGACCTGTATGGCAATCTGATCTTTACCTCTCAATTGAATCGATATAATGCGTGCCGGAAAGCAGGTTCTCTCTAGGGCTATAATGGTCCGTATATGATAGAAGGTCAACTATTCCACGGTGTGTTGATATGCAACTGATAGAACATGTCCTACTTCATGGAACTGTTTTTGCAACTCTGATGACCATCTACCTCCTTGCTATCATGCGCGGTTTCAATCCACGGATTTGGGCGTTCAGTGACTATCCAAAGACCATTACTGATCATATTCCACCTCAGACTGATAGAGAACGGAAGATAGCTGGTTACTTGGTAATTCCTTTTTTCATCCTTATCTTTGGGTTTCCAATTCTATCAACAATGATGCTTGAGGACACCTATGGAAGGTCACTTCCTCTCTTGGACGCCTTTCTGAACATCTTTGCTCTCGTTATGTTTGGTACCTTCGCTGACTATGTGATTCTTGACTACCTGATAGTTGGCACAATCACACCTGACTGGGTGATAATCCCCGGAACCGAACACATGCGTGATAAGGAATACAAAGAATTCAGAGGGTATCATGCAAAGGGTCATGCAAAGGCATTTCCAGTACTAATCCTGTTGAGTCTGGTTTTTGCTGCTTTGATTGTATACCTCTAGGAAGAGAGGTCATACATAGATATCTAGTTCTTGAAGACTCCTAGACAAGCAGATATCGCGGCACACGTTCAAGATACTTCTTGTAGGACTCCCCAAATCGCTCCAGACATTCATTCTCCTCAGCAATCACTCCTGGGTGTTCAAGTCCGAAGGATGCTAGTCTTAGGATAAGCAAGAGCCATGAGCTTAATGCAATACTCAAACCAATTCCTATGACCAACTGCATCAATAGTTGTGGGTGTCGTGAGACCTTATACAAGCCCACTGAAACTGGTGAGTCTAATGGTGTGTTCTTGAAATTCCATAATGCTCCTACTAGCCCAATTAGACCAATTACAAATACAACAATCCCAACAAGGAATTCTATCGAGTTTAGGTGAATCGGAGAGAATGCAGCCACGACTAAGAAGATGAGTGCTACTACTTTACCCGTGGCAAATAACACGCGTGTTTTCTTGGGCCACGAGGACCTATTCAGCTCAAAGAGTCTCTTTCTAACATCTCTTGGTTGAAGAATTAATGACAATCCTTGAATTGTCCACCATACACAGAGCAAAATCCACCCATAGTACCATCCTAAACCCAGTAGGGGAAGAAACCTCATCTGCATATACGTTTCACCCACGCAATCCCACAGAAAGTTAGTCCAATCTAAAATTTATAGGTTCTGGAAAATGTGGTCCGTCTAATTCAACGACCTGCTGCATAGATCACAGCAGCGGTCGACTGGAGCAGTTCACTGTTTTCACGCAGCTCCTCAGTCAGCTTTGTCCTTGAAACAGCAAAGTAGTCCGACTTGGAGATCATGATGCCCTTGGGCCCTTCAAACTTGAGCCGCATAAGAAAGGCAATCGCTCGAGCTGTGGCACTCTGTTTACTGAGTGGTTTTCTCGTGTCTTTGTAATGCTCAGCTACGAGCTTCTCCACGAAACTGATTTTCTCCCAGAAGTTGTTTACGTCCATATGCAGCTTGAATGCTACAATATCTCCTAGCGAGTCCAAGATAAAAACACCACAGGAGTTCCTTGGAAGACTCCCTACAATGACCTTGTGTACATACTGTGTGAGGGTAGTTCTGCTGAGTTGTCGTCTGATGGTGATTGGTTGATCTACTCTAACGATGGGAACGATGACAATCCCAGAATAAGAGAGAGGTTCAGCCAAGGCTAAAACCTGTCCTCTAAGAATCTCGCCAGCTACGACTCTCACGCAATCCGACCCGCTCATCTTCTTTCCTCGCGAATATATCTCGTAATTCTATTACGTATTACATAACACGAACGAATATAAACTCTTCTACTTCCAGTTTCTGATAAAAAAGGAGGGCAGCATTGATGTTGGATCACGCTGCCAGTTGCTGTCCTATCTCTCTGCCAATCCGAAAGAAGGTTTCTTCAGCCCCTTCATCGAGAGGGCCTTCTCTTCCAGACACAATAGCTGAAACTCGGGGTCTAATGATTCTCATCTTCATCTTCTTCATGACCCCTTCAATGGATCGAGCTGCACTGTTCTCGAGAACAAACAGACCTCTCTTGTTCATTCTGGACTCATTTCTTGTATCAAAGCTGAATCCGAATGTTCCTTTGAGATCAACTCTCCTCAGTTTCTTTAGGAACTCTTTCATCTCTTTTGAGGGTCGGATCATGTGAGTGGGGCTTCCAACTGCGATGAGATCATAATTCAAGGATTCTTCTAGTTCCAAATCAGTAATACTAATGCAGGTCACCTCAATCCCCTCTTCTCTTAATCCCCTGCCAAGAGTTTCCGCTACAGTCTTAGTATTTCCGAAGAGAGAATGATAGATGATTAGTGCTCGCTTCAATGTCTTTCACCTACACTATGTCATTGTCTGAACAATCCGATAATGAACCCTAGAACAATACCAATTCCCACTCCGCTTCCCATGCCAATGAACATGGCAACATCTACTCCACCAAGAAGGCCAAGTAACAGCCCTCCTGTTGTTCCCGTATAGACAACCTTCCCTATCGTTTGGCCAGTCTTCATCTTGTAGGAGCGTGTGAAGCCAACAATTGATGTACTACTTAGAACGAAGGTACTGATTGGAGTGTAGGGGCAATGAGAGACATAACCAACAAGGTTCATGGTACTTGCTCCCCAGGGCAATAATGCTGTAGGGATAGCTGTCCAGATTGCTGCCGCAAGACATCCGATGGCCAAGGCTGCAAGAAATCCCCAGGCAAGGGATAGCCCCAATGCTGTGAGGACTCTTCTGACGAAGCTGGTTTGTTGCGTTTCCTGTTTTTCGAGCTGGATTGTTTCTGTGTTACTCATTTTCAATCACTTCCTAATTGTAGTTCAATCATCATAGTGTTTCAATCCCTGATCGATGATGTTGAAGAAGACAGAGAGATACTCTTCCGTTTTCTCTTCAGGTCGGTCAGTCCTCTTGCCACGCAAGATCAGCTCTCGTATTGTCTGGGCAAAAGTACTGAGCACCATAATCACTGCAAATGGGTCCACCTTGTCTTGAACCCCCGACATCTTCATGGTCTCAGTGATGACACCTGTCATGAGTTTCTCAATTGCATCCATATAGTGACGAAATTCCTGCTCACTCTCTGTCAGCGCCTCATTGGCTTCTTCTCTCTTGAGAATCTTGGAGATTGCTATACTCAATTGTCCTGATTCGAAAAGGATTGCATCATCTGGATACTCATTGAAGAATGCAAGGTAGGCATCTCCCATTGATCGAAGCTCATAACTCACCTCTGCTTGATTCAGATGATTAGCCATTGTTTCGAATAGATTCTTGTATGCCATTGAAACTGCTGCAATGAAGAGGTCCTCCTTTGACTCGAAGTAGTTGTAGATAGTCATCTTTGTATAACCTGCTTCATGAGCTATCTCTTCAACCATTGTTTGTTCGTATCCCCTGCTGGCAAAGAAATCCCTCGCAATGCTTACTATGGCATCTCTACGTTGCTTCCGAGCACGTTCGAGCCTTTGTGACTTTGGTGTTGCTGCATTTCTCTTACCCATCAGCTCACTTCCTATAATGATTTTACTCAAGTATAATATATTTTACTTAAGTAAATAAATCTTACTTAGAGCGCAAAATAAGAAAGGAAGGAACTCTGGTGAAGTGTGAGGTTCTCTGAAGTGGTGAAAAAGAAGATTTTCTGGTTGGATGCCTATCGAGAGACTGTTGAGGATAGAAAAAAGGGTCCCGACCTAAAGTTGGTAGAATACCTAGACATAATCCCCAAGGGGCCGGTTCTGGATCTAGGGATGGGTCGCGGACGCCACGCCATCTTCTTTGCCAAGCTTGGTCGCACGGTGGATGGTGTTGACACATCAAAGCTGTCGAAGGGGATTTCTACAACAGTCGAGGAAGAGGGACTTGATTTCACCTATCACCGAATGGATATCAGGGACTTTGAGATCAAACCAAAAAGATACGCACTCATCATCGCGTCAAAGATTATTCAGTTATTTCAAAGGGCGGATATTGAAACTCTCGCGGAAAGAATCCAGACTGGTTTAAAGCGAAAGGGTGTGCTCTACATCTACACATTCTCAGTTGAACATCTTGGTTTTGTGACAACACGGAAGGACATTGAAATGGTCGAAGAGAACACATACTACTACTCTAAATATGACCAACATTTTCATTTCTTCACAAGGGATGAGATACTTAATCTCTTTTCCAAGCTAAAACATGAGTACTTTTCAGAGGGATTCACCTTTGATAGGCGGCCTACTCGGTTGCATCATACTGGTGTTATCCAATATATTGGCCATGAAATGGGCTGACCTGAGGACTTGGTTGGATGGAAGACAGTAATATTGATGACCAGAGGAGTGCAGTACCTTTCACAGCTCGACTCATCGCTCATTATCGTGCAATGGAATCCAAACGAGAAAACCCACTTGTTATAGACCCATTTGCTGAAAGACTTGCAGGTGATATGCGCTCGTACTTTGAAGATCACAAACGCACGCGTGGTACTGGTGACTATGCCATTATCAGAACGTACTACATCGATAACCGTGTGATCATGCCCTGGTGTGTGGCGCATGAAACATCACAGATAGTCCTTCTGGGGGCTGGACTAGATGCTAGAGCTTATCGACTCGATTCATTGAAGAGGGACACCCATTCTGTCTTTGAGATCGATTTTGATCTGATAAACAGATACAAGACTGTCCTCTTGAAAAAAGAGAAACCATTCTGTTCCCTCTCCCGAGTCTCTGCAGACCTTTCAGACCCTGACTGGATGGTCCATCTTGAGAGAGCGGGATTCTCATATCATATTCCCACACTGTGGTTACTGGAAGGTCTTGCATACTACCTTGACAGGGAGAAAATTGTATCAGTACTCAAGACTGCTGCGATGAACTGTGCAGACAAGAGTCAGATCTTTGCTGATGTCTGCGTTCCTGGACTTGCTCTTGCTCGGTTTGGTCCTTTCATGATGTACTTCAAGTGGGGGCTGGAGAAGGAGAATGTTCCTCCCTTCTTCGCCCATTGTGGATGGAATGTTAGGTGTGTATATGCTGATGAATTTGACCAAGGTCGTGACGTGGGACAAAGAGGCCTCATCTTTGTCACGGGAGATCGTGACCTCTCGACACTAGATGGAAAATTTCCTAGTGAAGATGAACAAGAGATAGAGCTTCTATCCTCGTCTGAGCTCAAGTCCTATTCACGGGAGTTCCTGTTGAACATAGAGCCTGAGATTGAACTGATTGCTGAATCTTACAAGACAAACCCTGATGTTGGAATGTCATTGTATTCTGAGTTCATCACTAGGATTGCCCCCATCATCCAGAGAATCATCAAGAGTTTTCCAACTCCACTTTCAATTGGGCACATCTCTTCCAGACTCCTTCGTGACCCCGGTACTGTGAAGCTCCATACAAAAGAGGAGAAAGAGGCACACTTGGTGGGGACTCTCAAGGCTGTATTATCCCTTGGATATTGTGGGGCCAGTGGAGTCAGTGGCGACCAGTTCCAGTTCACGAACATCTACTCGGAAGGGTTGAAGATTGGGAGTGTTGATCACCTCTCATCTTTCGCGAAACTTGTCCAAGATGAGACTATCGATTTCTAGCCTTCTTTCAAAACACAAATCCTTTAAATTCAAAACCGTTTATATGAACTCTATTTTCCAAAAAGAGGATTATTAATCCCCTAAATTCTAGTAAATATGTTTATATCCAATTAAATCAGAAATAAGGCTACGGGTTCTTTTTCTGTACAGACTTCTCGCCTCAGTCCCCTCCGGATCCGGCGGTGTCCAAGGCAAAAATGACCCTGAATGTCAGGTGAGGTGACATTGATGGGCAAAACAGACAAGCAGAAGAAGCAACAGAAACCCACTCAGAAACCCAAGAAATAACTTCTTGATTCTGCTATCCTAGTATAGTTCATTCCCCGGGGAGGCTCCAGCCTCCCCACTCCATCGCATTTTGCTAAGGTTTACTAGGTCTTACTACAACTCGTGTAGAGATATCTTTAGAAAAATTGGTGTTGTGACGATGAAAAGAGTTCTAGTTATTTTCGATTCGACTTATGGTAACACTGAGCAAGTTGGTAGAGAGATTGCAGCAGGCATTACAGAAACCGACTTGGCTGAATGCACAGTTATAGGGACCCGTGAGGTGAACTACCAAGACTTCACTGAATTTGATGGTGTGCTTCTTGGAGGACCCATCCATATGTTTCGAGCAGCACGAGGAATCACAGGTGCAACTAAGAACGCCATCAAGAAAGGGCTAGAGGGAAAACTTGTGGGGGCTTTTGAAACATATCAAGCACCCGGACACTCAGGCCGCGCAGTGAATAAGATCGAAGAGATGGTCCGTGAGGCTACCCGAGAGGCGAAGATCTTTTCTCCCGGATTCTCTGCATTGGTTGATGGGCGCAAGGGGCCGCTTAACGAGGCTGAACCTGCCAAGGCTCGAGAGTTTGGTCAGAGATTCGCAAAAGCTCTCGAAGGATAAGGCAACATGGATTAGAAACAAATGATTCTTATCTGAATCATGTCAAGTAGTCCGAATGGGCGGAGTGAAACGGCAAGGACCACTTCCTATTTGGAGAATAATGATTACTTTCATAATCCTGACTTTCCTCTGCTACATTATAATCTGGTACTTTGGAATATCTCTGCATTTTGCAGTGTTCCTTATGGGATTTAACTTCCCCATGTATATTGCCGCAGGATATTTCTTCACACGTAATAGACACAGAGAAATCAGGAGATTCTGGTTCGGAATAACACTATTCGTCATGATTATGTTGGGTGTAATCATTACCATATGGGATGATTATAGAACCGGACTGAAGATAGCTCCCGATCTCCCCTCTTTTCTGATCAGCGAGAGTTTCCTCATCTTCATCATCACAGTCATGGGAATAGACCTCTACCGTAGGAAGGAATTGAGAAAGGTCTTCCACTATGGCTCATAGTTTCGTTAGGGTTTATATCTGATGAAACCTATAGGTATGTTTTGATGAATTTCGCGAAGGAGGTGAGAAAATGCCAGTATTCATAATATTAGGTAATCTGACTGAGAAAGGAGTTAAAACCATAAAGGATGCACCAAAACGACAGAAACAGGCTGAGGATATTATCAAGTCAGGTGGTGGGAAACTCCTAGGCTTATACTACACATTTGGAAAATATGATTGGGTTGCAGTTACAGAAGGTCCATCACTCGAGGCAGCTATGAAGTCTCTGTTCATATACGGACAAGGTGGGACAAACAGGACCACAACCCTTGTTGCACTGACTGCTGATGAGGCAAACAAGATAATGGGTGAGCTACCGGATTAGAGTTGTTCTCGGTTTGTAGAACTTCCTGGTGTAGAACTTTGCAGTTACACTACCTAATCTTCAAACCTGTGTGATGTGCTCTGAAGACAAATGCTTTCGCCCATAGGTCAACGATTTTCTCTATTGACGAACCTGCACCATGACCTGCTTGACTCTCTGTGTATAGCAACTGAGGTCTCTTGTCATTCAGCTCACCCTCCACATGCTGTAGTTTTGCAGCCATCTTGAAGGCGTGCATCGAGTCCACACGAGTGTCTCCTAGAGCTGTGTGCATCAATGTTGCCGGATATTCAGTGTCTTTCACGTGATGGTATGGACTGTAGGAATACAACCAACCGAACTCCTCTTTGACCTCAGGATCACCGTATTCAGGGGTCCATGTTTTAGCAACCTGGAAGTTGGTGTACCTGATCATATCTAACAGAGGTACATGACATGCAACCGCACTATAGAGATCAGGTCTCTGGACAAGTGCAGCTCCCACCAAGAGTCCCCCGTTACTACCTCCCGATATTGCGAGTGTCTCTTTACTGCCTATCTTGTTCTCTATTAGCCATTCAGCAGCTGCGATGAAGTCATCGAAGACATTCTGTTTATTCTCACGGTTTCCTGTC
>JBHLRC010000137.1:0-8323 GCA_048882965.1 Candidatus Thorarchaeota archaeon | reverse complement strand
GTGAGTGAAAGTTAGATTGAGATGACTTCTATCACTTGGACCAGTTCCTGCATGATAGGAAGATAATAATTCGTCTGAAGTTCCATTAATGACAACCAAGGGTGTGTCATCGAACTCTGTATCAGTCAATAATTCGTTGAATGTAACATCAGCTGGTGTATTGGTTCGAGTTGGTCCATGGAGCATACTCGTTTCACTAGCAATCATTGGAGTCAAACTAAAAATCATGATTACTAATAGAATGACTAACAAACCTTGTTTACCCAAATTAACTACCCAAATCATTCCAAACCAAGCTGTCTAAAAAAGACAATGGTTCTCTGCGCAGATTTATATCCCCTCAAACCATAGAGTACACAAGTGACTTCGTAGGAAGGCAACCAACTGCTCTGAGAGAGACACGTTGCGAGTGGAGTACACAGACACGTGGGTCAGTGTAACGAAGCAAAAGGTGTCTATGTCAGTCTACAGAAGGCGAAACCGAAGAGGCCACGATCACAGATATGTGTGTGAGTAGGAAGGCAGATGCAAGCAAGTATAATGGACTGGTTCGCGAATAATCCCGCACTCTCCATCGCGCTATTGATTATAATGGTCATACTACTTCTAATGATATACGTTAGAAAGTATGTGCGAATATTTGACCCAAACATCTTCTACGTACATTTGAGACGTGGTAAAGCGATCAAGCAAGGTGAAGGGGGTATGGTCATCCGAATACCCTTCTTCGATCGCATCCTCGCAGTTGACAGGACAGTACAACAGTTGAATATCTCAGCTGAATCGGTTCTTTCAAAGGAGAAACAAAAGATTCGATTAAGCGCTGTTCTTCAATGGCAAGCAGAAAATGCTATCGCCACGATAAACAATGTGTTGTGGAAAGAAATTCCAAGTAGATTGACTGCGATTATTGAGTCAGTTATTCGTACTGCATGTGCGCAGTTATCAGTTGAAATGATTCTTGAAGAACGACAACTGATTATTGAAGCAATCAAGAAAGAGTTAATCGACATTGTTTCTGAATGGGGCTTAAAGGTTGTTACCGTAGAACTGGTCGATGTTACAGTAGTTAATGAATCGTTCTTGAGAGATATGTCTAAACCTCGTGAGGCTGAGATGCATCGACTTGCGCAAATCGCTCTTATCGAGGCGGATCAGTCAACTGGCACCCGTGATATTGAGAGGAGCAAAGTCCTTCGTGAACAAGAAATTGCACGTGACAAGATCATTGGTGTACAGGAACAGTCTCAGTTAAGGGATATTCAAGAGGCCGAGAAGCAACGTGAACAGAGTGTTCTCGAGATTGCACTTCAGAAAGACCTTATGCAGAAAAAATACGAGAAGCAGCAAGCTGAGGTTGAAGCTGCTAAAGACTTAGAGGTTGCGAAACTTGGAGCTGAAGCTCAAAAGCAACGCAAAATCAAAGAAGAGGTCGAAGTTCAAGCACAACGTATTGTGCAAGAGGCGAAAGCCGAGGCTGATAAAATCAGCATGGTCGCGGAAGCCGAGGCTGGTCAAATCCTTAAGGTCACTAGTGCTCAAGCGGAGGGTATCAAGAAAACACTTGAAGCTGCCCGTGATTATTCACCTCAGGCATTTGCCAGGGACTTTTTGCAGATACTGCCCGAAATCTACAAACAGATAGACATTGGTGATGTAACACTGTTTGGTGGCGGTGCAGGTACTGGAGCTGAAGGTGAGGAAGGTACTGGAGGAGCTCAGGCGTTCCAGGTGTTTGGTAATGTACTGATCCCAATGATGCTCATGGCTCGAATGATGGGTTTTGACTTCAAGGGTCTCATGAAAGACGCACTTGGCGATATGGCAACTAAGGACGAGAAATAACAAAAATAGATAGAGTCGGCGGGATAGAGAATTTCTCGCCGGCTGTGAATTACAGGGGGCTTCCTCCGGGAAGCTCCTTATACAATTCAAAGAATTACTTTACACGCTTGATGTACCAGATGAATTTATCGCCTTCTTCAACAAGCTCGAGGATTTCATTTCCGGTCCGAGATGACCAGGCAGGGAAGTCCTTCTTTGTGCCAACATCGGTCGCGATGACCTTTAGGATTTCCCCAATCTCAATATCTTGGATGGCTTTCTTTGTTTTCAGAATTGGCATAGGGCATCGTAGCCCACTTGCATCGAATTCCTTTGCAACTTGATGCTCTGTCATAGTTCAATCGCCTTTGGTTCGAATAATGTGCAGTTTTATGGGTTTCTATCTCGCAATGATGTTGGGAAACATAAACACATTGTCAGTGCTAGTTACAAGCCCTAACCGCTGCTTCGAAGCGGTGTTCCTTTTCAGTCATATTTATTAATTGTTATCTGACGGTTTGGCAAAATAAAAGGTGACCAAAATGGCTCTGTTCCAACTGATTCTGTTCGTCCTTTTGGGATTAAACATAAGCGTGATGTTCTCAGGCTTTATGTTGGCTAGGAGGATGGGCTATTACTTGATGAACCAGGTCATGCTACTAATGCTTGGCATGTTTGTCAGCATTGGAGTATTAGTTGTTGGTCTATTCTTCCCACCAGCACCAGCAATGTTTGATCTGCTTCACATTCTAATTCTTGTAGACTTTATACTGATACTATTGGCCACACTGATGCAATTTGTTACAGTTGTTCCAATTCTTATGAAGACCATGCAGGGCGGTCCATTTCACAGCTCTCACAATACCAACTTATTGGTAACTTTGTTCTTGCTGCTTGGACTTGTTCTCTACTATGTCGAACTTGCTGCACTCTAGGAGATGATAATAAATGCCAAGTATATACATAATTTCTCAATGGGGCCCAGAAGCTGCTGAGCGATGCTTTGGTCCATTCGTTACAGGAACCACAGCACAAGCTCAGGATGTTGATGCTAATATCTTCTTGATGATGGATGCAGTCATGTTGGTGAAGAAGGGTGTTGCTGCCAAGGTAAAAGCACCTGGATTCCCTCCACTCCCTGACCTAATCGACGCCTTTCTTGAAGCAGGTGGTAGTATTCAGGTTTGCTCCAATTCAGCAGAATTTAGAGGCATTGGTGAGAAAGACCTTTGCGACCCCCGAATCGAGATTGCTGGCGCTGCCACAATGATTGATGAAACACTCAAGCATGATAAGACAATGTTCTTTTAGAACAAAGGATTTCGAGGGGTACGCCCCTCAATCTTCATTTTTTATTCTAAACTTACACAAAGTCAGGATAGCACTTAGTCATAAGTAGATTCATGATTGAATTACGAATTGCGCCTTCAGAAATAAAACCAGTAAGTTCAGTATCACAGATCTTAATGTACGGAAGCATTGGGAGTTCATCTTCCTGAATCTGCACATCAGGGTCATCAACATTGATAGTTTCCACCATGCTCTGAGGTACACCAAGGGAATCAAGAACGGCTGTGAGGATCTCCATTGCAGGATCGCAGAAGACACAATGATTTGATTTGTAAAAAGTAATGCATGTTTTTCTTCCACACTGGAGTTCTGGAGTTTCAACCCATAGAGGAAGCATCAAGACAAATCGTGCTCCTTGGGAATGGTCCCCTTTAACTCGGTCCTCAACTCCAATCTTTCCGCCAATATTCTTGACTATTCTATCAACCAGTGTGAGACCTAAACCACGTCCGATAATCTGTTCATCAGGACTTCCAGTCCTTCGGAAAATGAATTCTTTTGCGCTATCTGGTACGCCGGGTCCATGGTCTATGAATTCGATTCGAACCATTTTGACTTCTTTGATGATTTCTGCATTGACATCAATCAATACCGTATCATTTTCATCGAATGTCATAGCGTTGTGGAGGATGTTGAAACATACTTGTTCGAGGTATTGATGACCCGCCACCTCAAACAGACCCTTCTCAATGTTTGTCGAGAGTTCCAATTTCTTCCATGGAAAATCTCTCTGAACAGACTCCACAGAGGTTTGCAGATAATCATAGAAGTCCACCTTTGTTCTGGTTGGTGGGTCATTGGCCAGTCTGAAGAGTGACCTTAGATTTGCCACCATCCGTGCAGCCCTCCTCACATTCCAGCTTGATTCATGCAACAGAGGACGGTATCGTTCAGGTATATCTTCTGAATTCTCAAGCAGCCCAGTAGAGAAGAGGAGACTCTGATTCACATTGTTCAAATCGTGAGTCATGACCTCCAAGTAGAGATTTGCTCTCTCTCTCTCTATTTTCTCTCGGGCCTCAGCATTTTTTCTTCGGTCTATATCAAGTGCCATCAGTGCGATTGTAGGGGATTGCTCTCTGTACTCAAGAAGGTTCGCCGTAACACTTACCCAGGTCGATCTTCCATCTGCAGTCTTCATTTGCATCTCGAAATCTTCGACAGTTTTACCATTGGCAGCCTCTGAAAGCATTTGACTTACTATGTCCTTTCCAATTCCATTTGGGATAAATGATGAAAAGTTACGCCGAAGTAGATCTTCTTCTTTGTAGCCTAGCAGTCGAATTGCAGCCTTATTCACCTGCAAGACATTCCCCATCAGACTTAGCGAAAAGTATGCTATTGGGGATGAATCAAAAAGAGCCCTGTACCTACTCTCCGAGATATCAATAGCAGTTTCAAGTTCAACTTGATGTGTAACATTCCTCACAATACCCATAATCGCTGGTTTTCGTGAGAGTACAAAATCCGATGTACTGATTTCAACATGGACTATACTACCATCTTTCTTCACGAATCGGGTTCTAAAAGCTGGGCTCCCACTCTGACCCCAGTTTTGGTTATCTTGAACTTCGGTGAACTGATGGGCTGTAGCTGGTTCTAACAGATCAGTGATTGGTTTCCCCTCTAGACTGGCAAAGTCATAGTCCATCATCTCAAGAAATGCAGGATTAGCCATGATAATCTTTTCATCCTGTAGGATGATGATTCCATCACTTGCTAACATTACCATTCCGAAGTACTCGTCCTCCAGATTGGCAACATTCTTGTTATTTGGACGCGACAACTGAAGTTCCGCCTAGATTCTTGTAATTGCTCTTCTTCTGTAGATGAATCCGGAATTATCATAATATAGATTACTTGTGTAAATCAATGATTGAAGATTTGTTCCGTAACAGAATCTCTTTTAAGAGGGAGATTCGTTTCAACATTTGAACAAAGGTTGAAATGTTGTGTGGATTGATGGTTGCCGCGAAAACAAAAGCTGGAAAGCAAATTAAATTTCAAAACAAAGAGCTGGACGAAGTCATTCAAATCTTCAAAGCTCTCTCTGATCACTCAAGAGTGAGAATAATCGCAGCACTGACAGGGAGTGAGAGTCTTTGCGTTTCGGATATTGCAGACTCGCTTGATATGCCAATTAGCAGAGTTAGTCATCACCTCAGTACTTTGAAGATGTTGGGATTCGTTAAATCGAAACATGAAGGTAAACAGGTTTTCTATAGTATTGATGACGACTGCATAACAGACATCATGAAGAGGGCTAGGGACCATGTCGCAGGAAACTGAATCAGTCTGTACTACCTGCGCAGAAACAGCAGGAGCAGAAAGTCACAAGTCAACAAGCTACAAATATAGAATGGCAACCCTATCAGCTGCAATGCTGGTTCTTGGATTACTCCTTGAGCTTGCAAGTTTTGGGATTACAATAGTCTATGCAGTATTCCTCATCTCGATGCTTTCAGCAGGTCAATTCATTCTTCCCAGAGGCGTAAGAGGTCTAGTAAAACTGAAGCTCGATATGCATTTTCTCATGTCTGTAGCATCTATTGGTGCCTTCATAATTGGCGCTCCTGCGGAAGGTGCAGCAGTCATGTTTCTGTTCTTCATATCAATGCTACTCGAAGAACGTGCAGAGAATCAGGTGAAAAAAGAACTGCAAAGTCTGGTGGCACTCGAACCACGGACAGCATCTATCAAAATGAGTAAAGGTGCTGAAGCGTTGATTCCAACCACTGAAGTCAGACGTGGAGATATTTTAGTTATTCGTCCAGGAACAAGAATAGGACTCGATGGAATCGTTGTGAGTGGGAAAACATCTGTAAATCAAGCACCGATTACAGGCGAATCAATTCCAGTTTCGAAATCTCCCGGCGATCAAGTTTATGCTGGTACAATAAACCAAGAGGGATACATTGAGGTTGAAGTGACATCGGAATCGAATGAAACAGTACTTTCTCGAATAGTCGAATTGGTCGATGAAGCGAGGAGCAAGAAAGCGCCTACTGAAAAGATGATCACACGATTCTCGAAAAAATACACACCGATTATGCTAACACTTACAATTCTAGTAGGTCTCAGTTCCCTCTACTTTGGGGCATCGATTACTCAAGCAACTTACCATGCTTTGACTCTACTTGTTATCAGCTGTCCCTGTGCATTTGTGGTGTCCATACCAGTGAGTATGGTTTCCTCAATCGCTGGTTTTGCTAGAGATGGTGTTTTGGTTAAAGGAGGAATATACATTGAAGCTGCCAGTAAGACAAAGACTGTGGCTTTTGATAAGACAGGTACCCTGACAGAGGGAGTCCTCTCTGTGTCCGATGTATGTCAGCATAATGGATATTCAAGACAGAACATCCTCTCTGTGGCTGCAGCACTTGAACAAAAATCAGAGCATCCTATTGCTCGGGCATTGATCACAGCAATGGAAAAAGAGAATCTAGAGATTGAAGGTACAGACAGATTTTCATCAATCCCAGGACTAGGAGTAGAGGGAAAGATTGGTGAATCAACCTACTTTGTGGGAAACCGAAGGTTACTAGATGAACAAGCGGTCCAACTAGATTCTCTATCAGAACATAGCTGTGGTACGGGAACCATGGTTTATGTTGCACAAGAAAAAGAACACCTTGGCACAATTATCATGTCAGACTCGATAAGAGAAGGGGCAATTGAAGCTGTCAGGAAATTGAAGGATATAGGTATTGATACAGTAATTCTGACAGGTGATAGTAATTGTGTGGCTGAGGAAGTTGCAGAGATTATAGGAGTTGACCAATACAAAGCCGAATTACTTCCAGCAGAGAAGGTCAAAGCGATTGAGGATTTGTCCCGAAATGGATCAATAATCATGGTTGGTGACGGCATCAATGATGCACCGGCACTCGCAGCAGCTGATGTAGGAATCGCGATGGGAGCTGTTTCTTCAGATGCTGCGCTTGAAACAGCGGATGTTGCTTTGATGCAGCAGGACCTCAGGAAAATTCCCATGCTTATTACAAAAGCAAGAAAGACAATGTCGATAGTTCGACAGAACATAGCTACCTCAATATCCATCAAATTATTTGTGGGCGCTCTTGCAATCCTAGGACTGGTGAACCTTTGGATGGCAATTGCAGTTGGAGATATGGGTCTTACATTTGCTGTAATTGCTAATGCACTCCGTCTTGTTCGCAAGGATTGATATTATTTGTATGCTTTTAGTGCTCGCACTGATAAAGCTAAGAAGAAATAGACTAACGATAATGTGTACAATGGAAGGACAACAAGAACAAGAATGTTGTCAGCAAAGATAGCAACAAGAAAGATCATAATTGCACCCAGTCCGAGGTTGATGACAGGAAATGAGAATGCAAGAGGAACAGGTAGAGTCTTTGGATCATTAGTCAGTACAGGAACATAAGCACCTACAGCAACCCCCGTGGCAGCAAAGAGAATGGTCAATGGAGCAACAAGAGTAATCACCGCGAGATACCCCTGAATATGAATGAGGTAGATAAGAAATCCACACGCAGGGATTACTGCTATGCTGACCTCGAAAAGACTTAGGAGATATTTTGAGAGAACGATATCCCTGGATCTAAATGGTGACACTTTCAGTAGATAGATATTATCACGCTCGTCCACAAAACTAAGCATCGAGGTTACGCTCGCCATTTGAACAAACAGAATCATCAGCAGCATGAAAGCTGGGACTATTGCAAATGCAAGTCCACTAGGTACAATTACCGGTGGAAACCAGAAAGGTCTGTCGATATTGAGATACAAGACGAAAAGAGTGCCAAAAATCGCATAGATGTACTTCCATATCTGCATTGGTGATCGAAGACGACTCCAGAAATCTTTCATCATAATCCAGATCATAGGATCAGAAAAACGAGAGTGGGAGAAGTCTATCTCACCCTGAATCACCTTACTGAATCTACCTTCTGTCTGTTCACGTCCCTTACTCGCTGAGAATAGCTCATAGTAGTCATATCCACAGATATTTGCGGTAAGTAATAGACTAATAGCAAAACCAAGCATAAGCAAGATGACACCATAAATAGGATCTGTACCCTGTGCGAAAACACCTGTTGTTTCCGTTAGGTATAACGCTAAGGCATTTGATGGTGCGATATAGACTGCGACTACATTATCTAACAGC
>JBHLRC010000136.1:0-8407 GCA_048882965.1 Candidatus Thorarchaeota archaeon | reverse complement strand
TGGCGTTATACAACTCTGCAATCTTATAGTCTTCATCCAGTAAGATATTGAAGGGAAGTATGTACTTACCTCTGAACTTTTGATGAAGCTCAGCAGACCCTCCAGATATCCCAAAAATAGGGACTCCTGCATTCTCAAAAATCTCATAGCTGTCCCTAATTGAGCAAGCTTCAGCTGTGCAACCGGGGGTGAAATCTTTAGGGTAGAAATAGAGAGCTAATTTCTTGCCTCTATATTCACTCAGTTTGAATGGTCTACCTTCGTCGTCTTCTGTTTCGAAATCTGGAGCTTGGTCGCCTACTTGTAACATTGCAATTGCCTCTACAGCTTGAGGTCCCAGAACTTGATGACCTGGTCTGCATGTTCCTTGGTCTTGACCTTCTCGATTCCCTCTGAGCCACCGAAAATTCCCTCTATCTTGCCTTTCTCGTCAATCAAGAACGTTGTTCGTTCAATCCCCATGTACTCCTTCCCGTACATCTTTTTCTTCTTGTAGACATCATAGAGCTTTGCAATCTCAAAATCCTCGTCCATAAGAAGAGGGAATGGTAAATCGTTTTTATCCTTGAAACTTTGATGTGATTTAGCTGTTCCTCCTGAAACACCAAACACTGGAATCTCAGACTTCTCAAAAACATCATAACTATCTCGGATTGAGCAAGCTTCTGCTTGACAACCTGATGTGTTGTCTTTCGGGTAGAAATAGAGAAAGATCTTCTTTCCCTTGAAACTACTGAGTTTGATTTTTTCACCACTCTCTGTGGTCGTTGTGAAATCCGGTGCATTGTCACCTGTCTTAAGCATTGAATAATCATCTCCTTGCTAAAATTAACTATATTGAAGATAATCATCTTTTTCCGGTAATAAGGATTTGCATCCAGTCTTGACCTTTAGGAATCCTTAAAGAGCAAACAACAAGCTGCCTCTCTTGACTCTGGTGGAGTGAAGATGGCGGAATCCATTGTGACCTACAAGTCATTGTCGAAGTTATACGCGGCAATTATCCTTGGGACAATCGTTTTCTTCCTGATTGGATACTATGTTGCCAATCTCCTCCTTCCCATGATGACTTGGGATCTGTTCATTATCCTGACATACTTCATTGGTCTACCATTACTGGTCACAACTCTTGGTTTCTATATCGGTTGGTATGGAAAGAAATCAACTATTGAATATACTGACCCTACTTGGCCAGTAGAAGTAGTTCAAATGTCGATAGATGATGCAAAAACACTTGTCGGACGTAATAACCGCAAGTACTGGCGGTTGGTGTCTATCAGTAATTTTTGGACCTTTTTTATCCCAATAGCTCTCCTACTTTTCATGGCTGGCTTTCCAGTATACCTTCTCTTCGAGTCACCTAGTCTAGCTGGATTTGAATCTCTGATTTTTGCTTTGGCTCTCAGTCTTGCGTATCTTGTGTCCTCAGTCGGTTCATTTCTTGCCACTTCAAATGCTGCTACTGAAGACTTTGATATCCTGCTTGTGCGAGAGGCGATAGACTTAGCCAAGAATCAAGAAAAAGTTCCGGGTCTCTCGTATGTTCGTGTGGTGTTCGACAAGGGCGAGATTGATGGATACGAAATGTATGAGAGCCCCCGGGTTGTGTCTCGAATATCAGGCATCGAGAAAGATGCATACATTGAGTCATGGTCTGATGATCTTCACACAGTAACACGTGTTCTCTGTAGACTTCACAAATCAGACGACAGTCCACAAATAATCTGGTGGTGGATGGCTCGGGATCGAAACTTTCGAAAGTTTGTGGATGATGATGAGAAGGGTTACTATGTTAGACTTCCGGTACAGTCTAGCGTGAAGTTTCCAGGAGTCAAAGATGTCAGAACAGTATTTGAGAATGCAGTGGCCATTTTGAGTTTCGAATGGTTGAAGACCCGTGGAAAAAATGACCAGTTATCACATATTCTGGACGAACTCAATGCGACATCTTCCGAGGGATGAACTTGGCTGAAACGCCTATCCGGACTGGATCTTTCTTCACCTTTCAACTCGCAGTCTTCTTAGTAGTCTTCATCTGGGCTTTCATCGGTTTTGAAACTGCACAATTTCAGTTACTGCCTTCCTACGAAACACCTCTTACTTGGGTCGCTTGGTCTACATTTATCTTGGTAAGCATTACTCCTGCAATAACTGCAATCACTTGGAGAATGAAGTCACAGATAGAATTTATCGAACCAAAGTGGGATTTTAGAACTCGTGAGGTTTCTCTCTCAGAATATGATACAATGATAAGACAGTATCGAAGTGAGTATCGAAACCTCTTATCGATAGTTGACTACAATTTGATTCTCTTGGCATCCATCATCTTTCTAGTAGCCGTTGTCACACCAATCTTTCTGCTACGAACAACCTTTCTTCTCATCGCAGCAACACCAATACTCTTTGGTTTGATGGTCGTTCTCTTTGGTCTTATCTACTCATCGATTATTTTCAAGTTAATCCCAAATGCTGCTACTCCATATTTTCCGATTGTACCTACAAAGGTGCTACTACCTACACTCAGGATTATGCAGCGAGCCATTGGTGTTTCATGGACTGGCGTGGAGCTCAGGATTGGCAAAGGAGCGGGCTTCTATACAATCCGGGATGTTTCGCCCGTTTCAAAGATCGAAGGTATTGAGAGTGTAGCAACTATCCGAGGGCATATGACTGATTCTGGCAGTATTCAGAAGATAGAGTCCCTATTGACACTAGATGAATCAACTCCCCCAAAACTGATTGGCGCATTGACAGAAGATATCTCTTCAAGAAGGACAACCGAGCTGGTTCAGAGGACATTGACAACATATATCGAAACCAAGGGTGCAGATGAGATTCTTGAAGAAGTTCTTGAGGAAGTCACTCATTTCTTGAAACGCAAATCTGATGATGATATTTCTGAGACATCGTAGGGCTTATCACTTTCTGTGTTCTGAAAATGCCTAGGGAAGGTTTGGATTGAACGAAGAGAAAATCATTGATTATAGTAGACAGAAAAATGTTAACCGTGCATTCGCCATCGCTTCGGTCCTCTTCACCGTTATAGCCATTTTTCTTCTCTTCAACTTACCCCCAACTGAATTTAACAGTCTGATACTCTATCTTGGAATACCTACTGGTCTCTTTCTGGTGTCCTTAGGTATGGGGGCTGGTTCCAAAAGGGCTATTGATTACATTCCGGGCAAGTGGGAGAAGAAGAAGACTTGGGTTAGCTTTGCTGACTATGAGAATATGGTAGATGAATATGAAGAGGCTTATGGGGAGTTATTCTCCAGACCGGGTGACTCTTGTACCTGCTGTCTGTCGCTTGTACTCATTCTTGTCTTGGGAGGGATGATCCTTGTTTCGCAGAGGATGAGCATTGTACTTATCGATCCGCTGCTGGACCCCATTCTCTTGATTGTATTAGAATGCAGCATCTTTGCAGTGACCGGTTATGTTCTTGGCTTCAGAATACCTGCTATAGATGCGCAGGAGTTCTTTAAACCACCAGAAAAAGGCGACGTCTACAATTTTGCCAGAGAACTAGCAGGTGTTCGTGGTGTTAGAGCTGGAATGAATGTTGAGATTGGAGTCCGAGCTGGAGTTCAGACGCTCATCTCCTCTGAAGTGAAAGCCTATGTTCAGAACCTTCCTGAAACTGTTCAGATCAAAGTTCAAGTCTCACACTCTGGATTTGCCTATCCATATCTTGTGGGTACTGCATACAAAGGTGGTCGCATAACTCCTTATGAGGACACTCGTAGAATCGGTACTCGGTATCCCGCTCGTTTGGAGTATTCGATGGATAAGGATGTCATGGTTATCGTAGCTCGTTTTGATATCCCCCAACGAACAAGTAGTGTTCCAAATATATCAACAAAGGACTTTAGGGAACTAGCTGCGTTACTTGCGGGAGAGTTACAAGATAATTATAATCCAGAATAGACGATATAGACACCTTTAATTAACAGTCAGTCGGGCTTGGGCCTGTCCTGAACACATAAGGAAGTTGGCTAGGAATGGCTGGAAATTGGACTAACAAATGGGTATTGCTTCTGATATTAGGAATTCTGATTCAGGTGATAGTTTACCCAACGGTCTGGATTTTTCAGATATTCACCCATGAATACTTCATTGACGTGTTTGTAATCTCAATAGCTTCACTTGCTGTACAGATAGGCGGCTTTTACACTATTATGAATAAGACCAAAGATATGGACCCAGATATCTATGGTCAGGGTCGTCCCTTTCAACACAAACTCCGTGAGGAGGATGAAGGTGTAGCCACACGAAAGCCAACCTTCGACTGATTAAGGAGCTGGATGAAATGGAAGAGCAGACAAAGGAAACCGGTGCAGTGATGAAGTTCATCCAAGATTATCGGATGAAAATGCTGATTCCTGAACTGCTCGTTGTATTTGGTGTATGGTATTTCCTTCCGATTCTTGATTCTTCATTCAATCCAATATACGGGAATGTTTACACTGGATTTGGCATCTTCCAATACTTATTCCAACCCCTTTTCTTCTTACCCAGTGGTCTACTTGTACTTGCTACTGCATTCACGCTACATGGTATCTATCCGCTTGACAACTATCACGAAGGAAAGATTCCAAAACTACCACGAGCTGCAGTAATCATGATTGCACTCTCTTTCATCCTCTTGCCAGCACTCGTGTTTTTCCAGATGCTTGGATATTACATGACAGAGATGACAGAGTTCATCAGCAGGAACCCATTCTGGGAGCGAGTGGAGAGTGTGGGAGACCTTCTATTCTACGCAGGACCAATGTTCTTCGTCGGTCTTCAGTGGTGGCTCTTGATTCCCGTATTTTTCTTGTCACAGGGTGTTGATGGAATCCACAAGATCGCACATCATGAAACATCCAGCGAGAAGATTACCTGGATCTTCTACTTCCTCTGGCCTGCTTCCATGCCTTTCTTCTTTGACCCTGTTGAGATTATGGCGATGGTCGCACTTTCGATTCCGGCGTTTGCGTTCTACTCGTATATCCGACCATATTATACATACGTGACAGCAGTTCACACGTTTACATTTGCGCTTCTTCTACTCACAACGGTGTTTCTTGCACCGATGTTACCATTGATGAATATCTGGTTTCCTGGTTTCATCCAACCACATATACCCCCAAGAATCGTTTCATTACTCTTCTAAACCAGTTGAATTCTGTCTATTTGGAAGCCTCAATTGTTTTCAAAAAGATCTCTTGAAACTTTGATCCTTCCTCATGTATCTGTCTTGACAACTCCGGACTTGCTCCTGATAGGCCGCATTGTGTAGAAACCATTGCGTTTCTCTCGATCAGGTTCAGGTCAACACCACTCTTTTTCAGCAATTGAAAGATATCTCCGAGATTCGATTCGAGGGTATCTAGGATGGACTTTGAATATGCATCATCAACATTGGGGAGTGCGCCCAAAGCAAGTCCACCTCCCTGTTTCATGAATCCATTGATATGATTCGCCAGGTCTTGACTCACATCTGGAGGATACCGTACAACATCAATATGCACGATTTTGGGTCTGCTCTCCCATAATGGGAACCACCCATCAAAGTCCAGCAATCGCCAGTCATCGCAGTAATGATACGCAGGAATGACAGAATCCGGATATACATTGTCCGTCTTCTGAATTAGTTGTCGTAAACTAATTCCAGGTGCTTGTCCTTGTCTGACCATTTCAATAACATGGCCCAATCCAGGGTCATCCTGACATAGGATTATACTATCACAGAACTCACTTAGATGTTGAACCTGACCTTTTCCTATTCTGGACATTAACCTAACAAAGAATAGGAACATGTTTTGTGTGACATGCTGTTTACCATTACTATCTCTAATGCTAAAGCACATTGTGGCTGGTGCTGTCTGCTGAGTCTTGAAGAGTGGATACCTTGTACCATCCATCATCAGATAGAAACTATGTCCATGCTCTTTGTCAAGCATTAATGGTTCATCGCTTTCTATCATCTCTCGATATGCATGAATATCTATGTCGAGAATGAAGTTTCCTGTTTCTTCAAAATCATCAACAAGTACTCCGAATTGTCGTATCATGTCCTCTTCACTGAGGGATGTTATGCTATAGGCATATGGAAGTTTGAGCTTCTTGACATACTCAACAGGTACAGAAGGATCAGGTTCTCCAAGACTACCCACTCCGAAAAACTGACCTGCCAATTCTTCGGGGAGGAGGTTCGTTCTAACCACCTCTCTTTGCTTGACTTCTTCTTCGAATCACCTTGTTACAAGACTGAATCGCGGGACATCCGTCGCAAAGGTCAGGGACATCCTCGACTCCATGGTCCTCACTGTAGAGTAAGAATTGGTCAGCTACAGCTGATTCCACTACTGCATCTGCTTGGTCTTCACCAATCCTTCTTCGAACCATACACTTATGGTTTCGTAAATTCTCAATGAGTTCATCAATATCGCCTGACACAATAACTGCTGTTGGCCCCACCTTTCTGACAATTTGCTTAGTGAAGTCAGGTATTAACATTAAGGACTCAAGGTCCTTCTCGTTCTCCGTTTCAAACAATGTGATATCTGATACTGTTGTGAATGTCGTCTGAGATGTCCAATCTGTTATTGACCGTACAACATTCCTTGGTATTGGTTTACTACTCTCTTTCTTTAAGAAACCAAGGACATCATCCTCACGGAGACCAATCTCTATTGCCTCGAACACCGATTTGTCAGAGATTTTGAACGTACTGACAACATCAGTCTGCTTTGGTTCAGTTATAAGCATCAAGCGGTATAGCTTCTGATACTCCATCTCACTCGTGAATACTGTGAGCTCAAAGTTTGGCAAGACAACAAAAGAATCTCTGTCTTTAGGTGCCTCAAAAGGAGTGCCTTTGAGAACATTTTCTCCAACACTCGTCAATCTGACCGCAAGAAGTTTCTTTCCACGATACGCCCCTTCAATCAACCCGAGAAGAATGGGTGTTTCTAGGGAAAGCTGCACCCTATCATCATCTACTTGGATCCATTTCAGTGGTTGATTCTCAAAAAACAACTCACTCCTTATCCAATCCCTCAGCTCCTCAATCCCCACCCATTCCTCAGTCGTGCTTTCTCTTAGTCTACAGATTGCTAGATTAAGAGTGTACTCTGTAGGTTGATCCGGAGTGGCCCAAATAGCTCTTGTTCTACCAAGTTGAGATAGAAGCAATCTTCGAGCCACATGACGATGCTCTCCTGCAAAGAGAAGATCCACCTTAGATGGTTTGACAATATCTTCCTCTCCCACAACATATGCTCCCATCTTTCTTGCCATCTTCTGGACGAGCTCGAATCTTTCATCAGTTGGTTTGGACATTGGCTCTTTGATATGATCAATCTCTCTCTTAGGAAATTCCCAAGCGCTAGTGAGATGCACCTCGTGTTTTGCTAGGTATGAGGTAAGTAAGAGCATATCAATGATTAATGTGTCCCTCTCATCGACAACATTCTTCACTTTCTTTGGCTTTTCTGGTTGAGGTTGAGGTTTTTCCTCGAAAAATTCCCTGAGGTGTGGCAGGAAGAAATCTAAAACCTTGAACTCTGCTACTTCTCTCCCGAACTCTGTTAATCGTGACATCATTCGTCTTATGATGAGACCCTTTTTCCGTAGGTCTCTCTCTGTCTGATTCAACTGACCATAACTGTAGATCTTTCTGAAAGGTTTCAGTCTATCGTAACTCATAGCACCTCCACTAAGTGTCAAGATTCCAAGTAGGTCTCTTTCAAGCGGAGAAAAGGTCGCGAAAATACGTTCTCTCTCCTCAGGAATCCTCATCTTTTCAGCAAGCATTTTGATGAGAGATGCTCCACTATCCTTTCCTGTGACATCGATTGACCAATACTGACATGCAACGAGTAAATCCTCTCTCAGGATATGTTCAAGCTCTTTCTCTAGGGATTCTTTTACCATTATCATTACCGACCGCAAAGTCGTCAGTTGCAAACAAGCGCCCAGCTTTTGTTCATTTAAGGAGCTTTTGGTTTTGTCATATTCTTCAACTTAAATTAATTGAAAGCTCCTTTTGAAAAAGAAACAAGCTTATCTTCACTTGTTATGACTCGACTCTGGGTGTAATCTTGGAACCTGTTCTTTGGAGTGTCAAATACCGCCCTACAAATTGGGATGACTTTGTAGGCAAAGATAACATCATTAGTGAATTGAAGTCCCTCGTAGGTTCTAACGTTTTCACCAACATGATTTTTTATGGATCCACAGGGACTGGAAAGAGTGCTGCAGCATTATTGTTCTCAAAAGAAATCCTTGGAGACAGCTTTGGCGCGAACTTCAAACAACTGAACATCCGCGACCTCTGGGACCTCCCAGTTTCTAAGGCCAAAAGATCGGTGCAAGACCTGGCGAAACTTGATCGTGACAAGCGGTCAGAGTTGGATGA
>JBHLRC010000135.1:0-8432 GCA_048882965.1 Candidatus Thorarchaeota archaeon | reverse complement strand
TCTATACAGTCGGGTGATAGTATCCTGAGTCTTATTCTTTTGCATAGACTTTTCGAGAGTCTGATTTAATAACCTAGAATTTCCCTCATCAATATCCTCGTCATAGGAAGACAAATCTTCACGACCGATTTCTTCTACCTTGGGCTCTTCTTCAATAGATTCGAGCTCGGGTTCGTCATCAATAACACTTGTGACAGATTGCAACTGGACCAATGCATCAGTCTTTTTGCTAAAGGCTATTTTTGAAACTTAAGTGAGAATTACAGCTTCAATGGAAATCAGAAGAATCGAAGCAAAATCTTGAGTATTATCATAGAAGAACTGCCCTATCACAATGTACAACTCATCTTTGCCAAGTTCTGCACTCTCCACGATTACATCGTGATTCGGATTATGTTGTATTGTGAAATATACCCACATGGTCACCTCAACAGGCGGGCAACATGTACATAATGGTACATACTGATGCAATTGGAACCCATCAGAACGTCTCTGCAAGATACTTCCATTGACCTCAACATACAGTCCGTCGTATTTACCACCAAAGTTAACAAGTTCAAAAAGATTCGTCTTGGTTCTATTCTCAGGTATCTCATCGAAGAACCTCTCGCCAACAACATCATTGATCCAGTCCTCATTGTTGGTCGAATCCACAACTAACATTGGTGTTATCAACAATAGAATAATCGGCAACACCAAGGGAATTGCATTCATTCGAGGTCCAAATCTACTCTCGCTTGATGTTGCCGCACAAACCTGACAGAATCTAGCCTCTGGGTCTTTATATTGTCCAATCACTACTGCAATCCCAGAAAGGATAAGGACGAAGGAATTGATTGCGGAGTAGAACGGGTCATACTGAAGCCTGAATAAAAGAATCGTGAATCCTAGCAGGATTAAAAGCCAGCCATGATTTATCCTTGTTCCCTTAGAAGTCAAAATATCATCACCGACCAAAAAACATTGAAGAGATATCCAATCGCTAGAATGAAAATCGCTGAAATGAAAACATAGGCTATTATCAGTTGTCTATTAAGATATCCAAACATCATACCAACATATGCCATTCCTAACAAAGGTCCAGCTATGAAGAATGAAACGAGACCCCCAGTACTAAGACCAAGGTCTTGGAATGTCTTCCCAATCGGGGGGTCTGCTGTGGGGCAAAGGCAAAAGACCACTCCCATAAACAAACCCACTGGTATTGAAGTGAGTAATCCTGCAAAATACCCATAGAAAAGGGATTGATCGAGTACTGCTACAAAGATTGCAAGGATTGTAACTGCAAATACATAATACTTCCCCACCTCAAGTGTTTCTTCACCCATGTCCCATAGCGCTTGAACACTCCTTGATAGCTCTAAGCTGGTTTCAGCTGGTTGACCGAATGCACGGCCTCCCACCACAATTTTGTCCGAGTAAATCCTATCTGATAGTATTGGACCATCATGAATGATGCCCAAGAACACTCCCCCTACGATTCCCAGTACAATCATTGATAGTGTTCTAATAACTGCAATCGGAACTCCAAAGACTGCAGCTGTCACTACAAATACAACAGGGTTTGCTGCAGGAGCTGAGAACAAAAAAGCAAAAGCCGCTTTTCTTGGCATTTTCTGTTCTACTAGCGTGGCGAAAAGCGGTAGCAGCCCACACGTGCAGACAGGTACTAGCACTCCCATCAAAGACCCTAATACTACTCCGGCACGTTCATGTTCTACCATTTTTAGCATTATCCCCTCAAGGGGGATGTAGGTCTTCACTATGCTACCTATCACTATTCCAAGCAACAGATAGATTAACGATCCAAAAAAGATGCCCGAAAAGACTCGTACATACAATGTGAGATTGAAAGACTTTCCATAGAAGTGAAGCCAGAGTATAATTCCTAGTAGTACTATTGTGAGGATTAGGAATCTTGTTTCATACAAGTATCTGAGACGACCTGTCTTGGGTATTTTAATTTTGATTTCTATGGTTTCTTCTGATACTTCTGATTGTTCTCCCTGCGTCAGTGAGTCTTCCTCCTCTTAGCAATGAACAAGACTGCAGCAAGAACAACTACCAATGTTCCTCCAATGATTGCTGATAGTACTAAATCGATAGGTTCTCCTGGAAGCTCTGGTATCCCTGAGCCCAAAACATCATAGGTTTCTCCCTCTAACCTGAATGTGCTGCCTAGGACATCAATGATAGTAATGTAGAATGATATTGAAACGTTTGTTTGAAATGGACCAAGAACTAGGCCATAGGAATCACCGAAGTTCTTCATTGCAGTTCCTACAGTGCCGCTGCCATTGTTGGAATGCAGAACTGCACTAGTTATCATTCTGTAGTCATCTCGATTCCTCAGTAAACGAATTGTGATCTCCCCCTTTGAATTGTCCACTTGAACATCGATGTTGTCAATAATGCCACCAACAGTATAGGTCAATGCCATATGCGTTTCAGTAGCATTTGAACACTGAAAATTGAAACAGATTGCTGTGTATCCAAAACTGGTTGTGTTGAAGATCAAGTCAATTGTCTGATTAGTTCCAGAATCAAGTTCTACAATAATTGGATTCTTTTCAAGAGTGAGAGATTTGACAATAAATGGCGTTACGTTTAGTTTGACTGGATATGGATTCGAGTTGGAAATAGCTGCGCTGAATTGAAGAGTATCTCCTGGGTTATTAACTCCCAGATTTCGAGAAATTCTGATGTATATTCCTAATGAGAAATCTGATAGACCCTCTTCAGCCAATCTTAATGCACGTGATGGATTCCACCATTCTAATGCTGTTTCTGCAGCACTAACGTAAGCACGAGAAAGACATAGCCATCCTGGTTCCTCGTGAATTAAGCCAAGTTGAGTATTACAGTCATCCACAGCGGCTTCAGCTTGATCCAAGACTTCAAGCAGTCTATCTACCCAAACACTACGACCAAGTATGACCTTATTGACCAGATCTAGAACTACTACTCTGTAATCAAGTACTGCCTCCTTCAGGTCCTCCGCTGATATCGTACCATTTGGTCCTGTGGGATTCTTGACAAACACAACATTCCGTATTAGTCCATGATTGCGATAGGCATGACCATCATTTGAAGCTATGAATGGTCTGAAGTAACATGACTCACCAAGCGCATGAAAGTATGCCCTGCAGTCAACCTCAAATGCATCATATCCATACATATCGAACTTGATCCATGGGTCGATATAGGCAAAACCAATTGTCGGGTGTGCAAGTACCGAAATCGCTCCTTGAGAATGAATTCCATTCACTGCCTCAGTGATATCGTCAGTGAAGATGTTTTCAGTCAGCGGAAACCCAACAGTGTGGGGTATGCTTGAGAGCTCTGCACCGATGAAGATTTGGCAATCAAGTCCATACTTTTCTTGATATGCCTTTGAAATAAGACCTCCAAAAATGCCATTGTTTGAGGCACTGTCGTATGAGTGATCTGCAACCAAGAAGAAATCGAGAGCTGTTTCAAGTGCTCTATTCACCATAATATCTGGATTGTCCTCCCCATCACTACGAGTTGTGTGGTCATGGTAGACACCATTGAAAATCTCATAATCCTCAATCTCAGACGGAGTGAGTGCTGGTCCTGAGCCCGTTCTAATGACAATCTTGTCTGGAACACTAACAATCCTTGGTGCATTTCCCGCGAGCCAATCGATGGTATTGAGAGAGAATTGATAGTGGTCGTCCCAATCGACTCTCCAGCCACTGTCATGACGGTATTGTATGAATGGCGCTAGTGCACCTGACGCGAAAACTCTGCCTGCTCCTGCCGTCGAGTATGCAACTGTTGGAGATCCTTTGAATGATCCAATGGCTGTTGCAGGTGATGTGACCGTAAGCGTACACCCCCTCATCTGGTCGCAACTAGAATGAATTGATGCGACATCATATGTTAGGTCGTGTTCGATTAAATCTCCATCTTCCATTATGCATCTGCCAAGCCATCTGTCTATATTGAAGGTGATACCATAGGGTTCAGACACTGGATTCAGATGTTCTGGTGTATAGGCCCAATCAGGGCCAACATCAATCCCTACCACTAAGAGCCCACCACCTGACTCTACGAAATTATGAACTGCAGTAACTTCTCCCGATGATAGAGCTACTTGAGGGAAAAACAGACAGAGAATATCAAAGTTCGTGAGAATTCCGCTATCTAGAGATGCTGCCCAGTTTGTCGACGACTCATAACCATGTGCCTCAAGTAATGCACTGAAGACTGAGGCATTCCCAGGGGTCCACATATCTGACCCTCTCGCGCAATGCGACTCATCAAACAATATCTTTGCGGCATGGAACACTTGCGCTTCGTTGTATTCCGCAAATTGTCCCCTTTGATTTGTAATTTGGTTACCAACTAGATTGGGTGCAAAGAGAGTGAAAACTAACATCAAAATTAGCGTTACAGCCATTCTTCGTTTCAATACGAAACTTCACCACCAATAATAATGAATATAGATTCAATTACACAATAAAACCCTCCTCCGTTATTATATTTTGCATTATAATTCAGAATGGCATTTCAGTTCAAGATACAATAATATTTGTCATCAACTGACACGCCAAGATATGTAATCTTGTTTCGGAGGGAGAGATACAACTCGTAGCGAATGGGGATATGACTATTCACTCTTCTTCAAAGTCTTCTTCATCAATGTCCTCATCATATGTGTACAAATCTTCGAGGCTGACCTCTTCTAACTCTGGTTCTTCTTCAATGACTTCGAGCTCGGGCTCCTTCTTTTTCTTCTTTGGCTTGGGTTCTTCCTCTATGACTTCCAGTTCCGGTTCTTCTTCAATCTCTTCTAATTCCGGCTCCTCTTCAATCTCTTCGAGTTCCGATTCATCAATAATCTCGAGTTCCGGCTCTTTTGTCTTTGGTTTCTTCTTGGGCTTGCTCTTCTTCTTCTCCTTTTTCTTCTCAGTTGAAACCACTTTAGCTGGACCGACGGTACTTTTACGTTTGAGCACTTGTAACTTCGTCTTAGCAACGCGACGCTGTCGCATCCTTCTGAAATCTATCTGCTCTGGATTCTGTGTCCTTCGTAGACGAGTCAATTCACGCTTGATGGCTTTTTCCTTGTTTCCCATGTTGAATCACCGTCGCGTTCACAGCCTCACGTTGTGAATGTTTTATAACTGTGTCGAAACCTCATTAGGAGAAGTCCTTTCGTCGTCGTTGTTAATCTGAATCCAAAATGAATCTGACGTGCAGGTGGTTGAACTATGAATAAGAAGAAAAAGAGGGATATGACAAGTATTCGCCTTCGTATCGAATCAGATTTACTTGATAGGATAGATCAGATAGCCGGGGAACGAGGTCGTCAGAAGTATATCCATGATGCAATCGTCTGGAGATTGGATGAGGAATTACCACCTGTTGTCTATGATCTAGTAAAGGATGTACAGGATTTGCAGGAGCGAGTCGAACATCTTGAGAGCTCCCGAGATACGAGTTTCCATCTTAGTGAGCTGAACGAAGTTGCTAGGAACGAATTATGTAACGATGAACTTGATCGAAAGATGCTGGCCTATTTCATCAAGAACGAAGGCGCCACAACTCCTGAACTTGCTTTGGCTCTTCTTGAAAGTTCGAAAAAGCGTAGGACTGTCCTTGACAGAATTGACCGTCTAAACACACGTGCAGAGCAGCTATATGGTTCTCCCATTCTCGAATACAAGAAAGGATTTGTAAAGAACAAACGTGGAGCATGGTGGCTCACTGGTCTTGAATACGTGGTTCTCTGATTAAGCAAATCTTTAAAGAACTCAGCTCTGACTTGCCTTTGGGGCCGTAGTCTAGCTTGGATAAGGCACCAGCCTCCGGAGTTGGTAATCCCCGGTTCAAATCCGGGCGGTCCCGCCACTGAAACCTCCCCAACCGTGTCTCTCGGACTTTAAATAACCTCAATCTGCAGTGTTTAGTGAAAGCGAGGTTATTCTCATGAGTTTCCTACCAGGGCGGGGTTCATCCGCAGACCGTGTTGTGAGCAGGTTCACTAGATACCTTAATGGTCCAATGGGCAAGTCTGTCCTTGATAATCTAGAAGAGGGCGAACATTTCATTCTTCAGACCTCAGATCACACTTTCCGTGTGACTAAGAAACAAGGTCGTGCTGTAGTAGAGCTTCTAGAGCTACAACTAGCCTGACATTGTAGTGTTTCCCATCAACTGGTTTATTTCGACAGCGAAGACTCTATAAGTTAAACCATGTCCCCCGTTGAATGGGGCCGTAGTCTAGCCTGGATAAGGCACCAGCCTGCGGAGTTGGTAATCCCCGGTTCGAATCCGGGCGGTCCCGCCATTCTTTGCGTTTTACAAACATCAACCTACACTCGACAAGAAGCTTAAATGCAGTACCAAATCCGACAACGCATAAGTGGATATAGTCATCCACAATCATGTGAGACCCTAAAAATGCAATTCACACCACAGCGATTGGACAAAGTCTACAAGGCTATGCGTAGAGAAGAGATTGACGCATTGCTTGTCACACGACGGCAAGACGTGCAATACTTGACAGGTTATCGTTATAGAGATGTGAATTTACCTATTGGCTGTCTTATTAACGAGAATCATCAACCACAGCTGATCCTACCTGATAAGAAGGAATTAGTTACTTCTCAAGAACCAGTGATGGCTCAGATACGTCCTTTCAATGAAACCATCTCGCAGGGATGGTCTCGTGCACATGGTGTTGAATTCTGGGATCAAATTACAGGAATCCTGAAGGAACTTGGATTGACTGGAAGTATGATTGGGTTACAACACGATTGGTTATCAGTCCGTGATTTTGAGAAACTCAAGCAAGCTCTCCCCGAAGCAGGTTTCAAAGATTTCTCATCAAGTCTTTGGAAGCTGAGGAATATCAAAGACGCTGCCGAGATCGATGCAATCCGTCAAGCTGTGAACATCGGTGAGATTGGTATCAGAACTGCTCTTGAGGTTGTTGCAACTGGAAAATCAGAAGAAGAGGTATCCCTCGAGATTGAATCAGCTATGCGAGGAGCCGGAGGTCAACAACGCGGCATCAGAGCAGCTGTATTGTCAGGAGCTCAAGCACATCCCCCACTCACAGAACCTGGAGCTTCTAGAATAAGTAGTGATGACCTTGTGGTCTTGGATATAACTGTGAGTCATAGTGGATATTTTGGGGAAGTGGCTAGAACAATCCACTTAGGAACGCCAACCAACAAACAGAGAAAGCTCTTCGATTACGTGATGAATGCTACCCGGCAGCTTGAGAAACGACTAAAGCCTGAGGCTCAGATCAAGGATGTTTCAGAGAAGACCGCGAAAAAAATGGGGAGAGGTTTTCCATCCGGGACAATTGTCCCGCCGTACGGAAATTCTATAGGTCTTGACCTCTATGAACCTCCATATATTGTTCCTGAAACTCAACAGTCACTAAGAGAAGGAATGGTATTCTCAATACATCCAACTGGTTTTGCAGATGGGATTGGCGCTGTCAAGATAGCTGATGTCATTTTGATAACTGAAGATGGGCATGACAATCTTACTTCATTAGCCCGTGAAACTATGTGATCATGCTGAAGGCTGCCATCTCTTTAGCTTCAAGAAGACTTGCGTTATGGTTTCAACCCTCAGATTATGTTTTTCTATGTCCTCCCTAGAAACTTCCCTGATTTGAGCGGCGGGGGCACCTGAATTGAGCGTTCGAGGTGGTATCACAATATTAGGAGGTACAATGCTTCCAGGTGCTAGGGATACTCCTTCTCCAAGGGTTGCCCCATCAAATACGACACACCCCTCTTGAATGAATACATTATCTCCAACGTAAACTCCGTGTATCGCAGTTGCAGTGGAAATAATGACATTATTCCCAATGATGGCTGGATTCTCTTCGTTATGAGCGTGAATTACCACACTATCTTGAATACAACTATTTTCGCCAATACGGACTGAGGCCTGGTCTCCCCGAATCACTGCTCCTGGCCAGACACTACATCCTGCACCTATTTCAACATCTCCCATGACCGTGGCTTGGGGGCTGATATAGGCTTGTGAATCGATCTTTGGACGCTTATCACCAAATGGTAAAACAGGCAATTATCACACCTCTGTATAGAATACACCCGATGCGCAATCATATAAAATATCATGGGACTTGTAGGTAGAAACTTTAACCCAAGAAATAGCTGATTACTTCTTCATAATGCTCCACTGGTCTTAATCCAATCAGCCGATCTAACACTTTCTTCTCACCTGTTGCAGGATTAGTGACCTCATATTTTGCTGGTTCTCCTTCAAAATAAATCAAGACACATGGTATTGCATGGATTGAGTTATCCATAGCAAACTCGCGGTGAGTCTGTGTGTCCACCTTGAGAAATTTGACATCATCATTGTCTGCATATTTCTCTTCCAGTTCTTCCATAATGGGTGTCAGAGCTTTA
>JBHLRC010000134.1:0-8709 GCA_048882965.1 Candidatus Thorarchaeota archaeon | reverse complement strand
GATTTCCACCAATATAGTCAGATATTCCGACAATGGTAAATCCACCTTGAGATGCTACTACAACTCCAGTGGCGAAATCCTCTCCTGAACCTACGTAATACTCATCCCAAATAAGACTACCATCTGATTCAGCTCTAACTACATAGAAGTCTCCTTGGGCATCACCGAAGCTGCGAGTCTGGCCAGCCATTATGAATCCGCCTGGATAGTATTCAATGATATCATAACCACTCTCACCGGAGCCACCTCCAAAGGTGTTGTTCCAGAGAGCATTTCCATTTCCATCAATACGGATCAACCAGAAATCTGCACCACCGGCACCATAACTATAGGTGTTGGCCAGTAAGGCATATCCGCCATCCTTACTCTCAACGAGTGAACAGCCAATGTCATCATCAGTTCCTCCGTAGGTCCTCATCCATGCTGGCGAACCTGTAGGGCTAAGAGACACCACAATCACATCATCTAGACCAGCACCCCAATAATCAGTTGTTCCAATAGCAATGATTGCTCCACTACTTGATTCAACTACGTCAATGAAGCTCTCTGAAAATGCGTCGAGTCCTATTTCATAAGTCCATAAAAGCTGGCCGTTGTTATTGACGCGGACAACAAATCCATTTGTACCACCAACTGTTGTATACGTCCCTGCAATTACAAAATCGCCATTCTCGCATTCAAAGATGGAGTTTCCTTGGTCATCAGTACCACTATATCCCAAGTTTTTGGTCCATTGGACTTCACCCATTTCATCCGTACGAACGACCCAAGTATCTCTATCAATTGAGTCAAAGCTGTTGGTGAACCCAACTAAGGCATATCCTCCGTCATTGCATAGAACAAGATCATTCAGACGGTCACTATCAAATCCACCATACGTTCTATTCCAAAGCGCTGAATAGTCGACTGCACTTAAACTATGATTTTGGTCAACACTCTCGATAGTTGTGTTTTCCACACAAACGCCGATGTCAAGAGCAATGATTGGAGAAAATCCTATGATACAGATAAAACAAGACGCAAAAAGAATCGCAAGTCGCTTATTTGTCAATATACTATCAAACATATATCTCACATCCCACGTGATTCGTCTCATGGTACTTGGGAAAATCACTCGACGTGTCGATGTATATCTCTAGTATTCCTCTGACCACGCTGCCAAATGAGCAAACTACAGGACAGAAAAGGTTTGTGATGGAATTGTCAGGTTTTCATCTCTCCACCCTCAGCAGAAGACCAACATGACAATAAGTTTCTATGATGACCAAGTAGACTTAGGCATGTTCACATCGAAATGTTCTAACAGGAAAATGTTTCATTCATTCAGTAGCAGAATATGGAGTGAGCGATAATTTGATTCTTTTAATTCCGATATTTATGGCAATCATCGGACTTGTTATAGTTGCGGCACTTTTCAGAATGATTCTTCATGAGGAAACTGGTACCTCAAACATGGAGAATATATCCAAATTCATCCGAGAAGGAGCCAACGCATTTCTGAAGAGAGAGATATTAACGATATCATTCTTCATTGTAGTGCTTGCTTTTTTGATGTTAATGATATTGGGTTGGCAGGTTGCAGTTGGCTTCGTAGCAGGTGCATCTCTTTCAGTGTTTGCAATGATCGTAGGAATGACTGGTGCTACACAATCTAATGTTCGTACAACAAACGCCGCAAGGAGTTCTTCCGAACGTGCTTTACAAATTTCATTCCGTGGCGGAGGAATAATGGGATTATCAATCGTGAGTCTATCTATACTTGGAATCTCTCTGCTCTACATGCTTTTCGGGATTAATGAGACAAGTACTAGTGGTATCTATTCCTTGGTGGGTTTTGGATTCGGAGCAAGCCTTGCGGCCTTATTCGCTCAGTTGGGTGGAGGAATTTATACAAAGGCAGCTGATGTAGGTGCAGACCTTGTCGGAAAAATTGAAGCTCAGATTCCTGAGGATGATCCTCGAAATCCTGCAGTCGTCGCAGATTTGGTCGGAGATAATGTGGGAGACTGCGCAGGGCGTGGAGCAGATCTTTTCGAATCTGGTTCTGATAACATCATTGCCATGATGATACTCGGACTATTGTTTGTAGGTCCTCCCTTTTCGTTTGGTTGGAAAATAATCCTCTTTCCATTAGTTGCAGTATCGATTGGCAACCTTGCATCAATCGCAGGAATTGGTGGAGTGCGCAAGTGGGTAAAGAGCCCCATCATTTCCTTGAATGTAAGTTTCATAATATCTGGCATCATTTGCTTGGCAGCTTCATATGTACTCTCAATTGTTCTCATGAATGATATCAGATTCTTCTATTGTTTGACAGTCGGACTCGTATCGACGCTTATAGTTTACTTAGCTGTTCAATACTTCACAGGAATCGATCAAAAGCCAGTCAAAAACATAGCAGTTGCAGGTACCAAAGGTGCAGCTGTGAGCATAATGATTGGTCTCTCCTATGGTATGGCATCGGCAGCAGTTCCAGTGGTTCTCATAGGCGTGGCAATTACTGCATCATACCTGATTTTTGGTGGAGGTCTTCTAGGAGTGTACGGAGTAGCAGTTGCTGCAATTGGACTTCAGCAGATGACTGGAATCATTATGGCCTCAGACACGTTTGGACCTATCGCTGATAATGCACAGGGAATCGCAGAGATGGCGGGGATTGAGAAGGAAGTTGCAGATTCTCTCGCTGAGCTCGATGCATGCGGGAACATCACTAAAGCGATAACCAAAGGTTTTGCCATGGCAAGTGCAGTAATGACGAGTATTGTGTTATTGTTCGCATTTGTTGGCGAAGCATTTCGATTGCAGACTGGAAGTCTACCAACGTCACTCGCTGAGATAGCTCCATACCTTGACCTTGCAAATCCACTAGTCATAGTAGGATTGCTGTTTGGAGCTGCAATTCCATTCCTCTTTTCTGCACTTGCGATTCTTGCCGTTGGTCGGACATCAAGTAAGATGGTTGAAGAGGTGAGAAGGCAATTTCAAGAGAGTCCTGGTATCCTCGAAGGTACTGAAACTCCAGATTATGCACGATGTGTTGATGTCAGCACGAAACACTCTCTAAAGGAGATGATCATTCCGACTCTTCTTGGATTGATTCCGCCAGTTATTGTTGGGTTTACTTACACTATTTGGACATTGGCAGCAATGGTCATTTCTGCAACAATCATTGGCGCCCTTCTTGCAACATTCATGTTCAATTCTGGAGGTGCATTCGACAACGCAAAGAAGTACATGGAAGCAGGGAATCTGGGTGACGATAAGGATTTACTAGCAGTAGGAGTCACAGGGGATACTCTGGGTGATCCTCTGAAAGACACAGCAGGACCATCACTGCATATCCTCATAAAACTGCTAAACATAGTATCATTGACCCTTCTTCCATTGTTCATTGCATTGTGAAGTTGGGGCAATCGTATACCAGAGTCAGCAAGAACAGGTGCAATTAAAATCATCAGAAATGTCGTCACGGAAACCGACAGGAGTTTATCTATCTCTCAACGGTATAAACTAGCATGACGCGAAGCTCCCAGACCAAGTTGTCAGACTTCGGTGAAGTGGAGGAAGAGGTTTCCCAACCCTCTCACTCAGTTGTGACCGAGTTCCGCAAACCGAAGAAATCTGAGAGGAAGCTCTGGAAGAAGACAACCAACAGAGATGAGGAATGGGGTGTTGTCAACTTTGATGACACTGTTCTCTTCGTTCAACTGATTAATGGTCGGATGCATGCCCATGGAATAGAGGCTGTCTGCAAGTGGTGCAAGGGTGTGCTTGAGATTCGAGAAACGTCCAAAGTGTTTTGCAGTGGAAGATGCGGTAGATACCAAGGCGAGTTCTCCCATGACCTGAATGACTACCTCCGATGGGAAGGTGTCAAGTCATATACACTCCGCAAGATTGTCGCTGAGGTGGAGGCTCTTGAACTGGAGGCAAGAGACCTCGAACCCATTTCGTATGCACCAAACTGGTCAATTCTCTACGAGTATGAGGACGATTCTGAACAAGATGATCTCGCGAAAGAGTAATATTGTGCATCGAAGACTGTTTTGGAATCTTTGGTGAAAAACATGAGCGAGATTCCGATGGCTGACTCAGGTATGGCTGCTGGAGCCAGACCTCAAGAAGTCCAGATTGCCGCATGGTTGGTCCTACTAGAATCAATCGTAGGCTTGATAATTGGTGTCTTTGAATACTGGTACTGGGAAAATGATCTGTCTCTCATTGGTGCAATTCTAGCACTGATCGGATTCTGGGTATACACTTTGATTCTGAGACAAGACTATGGTGGATGGATGATTGCTGTGATATTCAATATCTTGGCACTCGTTCTCTATGCCATAGGAGAGAACTGGGGTGGTGTTATACTAAGCTTGATCTGTTTCCTATATTTGCTTAATCCACCTACAAGGATTCATTTTGAACCTAAATAATGAAGGCTGGTTCATCCAGCCTCCCATTTTTTCTTTCTGAGAGCTGATGCTCTTTCTATTCGTCACTTCTCACGTGGATTCTTCTCATAAAGTAAGAATTTGCGTCCCACAAACTCATCAGACACATAGCCAAGGTTCAAGGCCCATTCTTTGACACGTGGACCAAGGAAAAAGACAGCTCTGTCAGCTCCGAGTGCTTCAGCCTGGTCAATCATTCGGGACATGATATCGACAAACACCCCTCTGTCAGTTGAAAATACTGTAAACGCAGCTGTTGCTTCATCATTTCTCTCTCTGAGTACAAGGCAGTATACAGCTGAAACAACACCTGATTCATCCACGACAGCTTTAATCTCAGCATTTTGAAGTAACCGAGTCAAACCTTTCTCGGTCTTGAAATCAAAGTGCCATGCCAGAGGAAATGTGTTACTCTCAACCAAATCAGGATTGATTGTCAATAACTCATACAGACGTTCTGCATCAATCTTCAAAGGAACTATACTGAGACTTGGTCTTGGATGCGGGGGGTATGGTGCATAAATCCGGAAGTACCCTGTACTATCAGCTTTATGGAAACCACACTTCTCGGCGACTTTCATTGATGACTGATTTCTTGAGCTAGTTGCGTACCATAGAGTGCTGATGTCTAGACCATTCGCAAGTGTGACTAGTGCATTGGTGATAGTTGTTGCATGACCTTTCTCCCGATGTCCATCTTTTACGCGGAGACCTTGAACCCATGCTGTATCAGTACCTTCAACTTTCTCAAGGTTGCCAAAAGCAACGAGGTCACCATTTTCAAAAAGCCCTAGAGTTTGTGAGAGTGGATTTTCAATCCACGACTGGAATATCTGAGGCACGTAATCATTACCATTCCAGACTGTTTTGCAGAGATTGTTAACGTGCTCATGGTCTTTTATTGTCAGTTCACGAATACTGCTAGACATACTATCTTGGCGCAGGAAATCTCCTTATGAATCGTGTGTAGTAGTATATCTCCATTAAGTCAAATGTTCATGATTATGTTTAAATAGAAGGTTAACTATATATTATGGCTGCAATGAAGTCAAGGATTTTTCATTGTGTGCAATGATGGGTGGGATCGTACGAAAACTAATCTTAGTGACATATCTGCATATTGAGAATAAGGAAGGAGGAGAGAATTGAAAGAAAGAATAGCGATGGCTGTGCTTACATTTCTCTTGGTTCTGACACTTGCTTCAGTGCCAGCGTTAGCTGGAGTCAGTAGTCAAGCTACAGAATTAGAGAATCAAATGTTGATAGCTCAGTGTATCGAACCTCCACTAGGAGTTGTTAGCTGGTGGACTGGGGATGGACATTGTCGTGATGTTGCTGGAGTCAATCCCGGATGGCCATCATCTGGAACAACATTTGCTCCGGGTGTGGTCAGAGATGCATTTTGTTTTGAAGGAGAGGACGCCTATGTGAGTGCAACCACTGAGAACCTTGAGGGGTTGCAAACGCTTACAATTGAAGCGTGGGTATTGATTGATGATCTGGCTTATGAACCACAAAGGTTTGTTTCTTTCATTGGTTCAAAAGCTGTGATTCGGCATGATGGTGCGAACGCATTACATCAACTACATTTCTACCTGAATTTTGGAGGAGCTCCATGGGAAGGTCTTGATGACCTCAGAGGCATTCGCGTTAATGATGTATTGTATGAGGACATTTGGTATCATGTTGCAGGTACCTATGATGGTAGTATCATGAAACTGTATCTCGATGGAGAACTTGTCGGGGAAAGAGAAGAAGTTGGCACGCTTTTCGACGCCTCTGGTGTTGAATTGAGTTGGCACAATGAACCTCTCGATGGTTTACTTGATGAAGTGACCATCTATAATCGTGCTTTAGATGAGTCAGAGATTCAAGCTATATACAATGCAGGAAGTGATGGCAAGTGCAGGCCTCAGGACATTGTCCGGGATCCTGAATATCTAAATCTGGGTGTCGTTGATATCGGTGATCATAGTAAAGGTATAGTTACAGTCACAAATGAGGGAGATCACCCATTAACTATATTTGAGGCAGAACTTCTACCTTGGTCCTGTGAGGACCTGTCTATCTCATTGTATTCTGATCAGGTTAATGATATCACTTCAGGGATGAGTATGGGCATGGGGATTGGCATTCCAGGAAGTCTCTTTCAGAGCTTTGTACCAACAACATCGCCTTTGATAGCTGCAAGTATCAGACTAAGAGCTGGAGGATCTTTCCCTGATACTGGATACCAATCGACCATCAAGATAAGAGCTGATACTTGGGATGGTCCAGTCTTAGCGACAGCAGAGGAATTCATTCCGGGTCCTGTGACTGTTGGAAATCAGATGGATGTGCTGTTCCAGTTCCTAGAAGAGGTATATCTAACTCCAGGTGCTACATATTTCCTCGAATGGGTTTCACCTCTGGAAGGTGTATCATGGCTAAGCTGGATGGCTTCAGATGAAAATCCCTATCCAGGAGGAAGTGTGTTCAACCATTTGGGTGATCCGTACGAGATTCGGGACTTTGTCTTTACTACTTATGTCCCACCTGATGTGATGTGTGATCAAAGCAATCTTCTGACGACTGGATTGAGCATTGGCATAGGGCTTCCTGGTAGTCTCTACCAGAGCTTTGTACCAACTGAAAACTCTATGATAGCTACAAGTATCAGATTAAGAGCTGGTGGTACGTTTCCTGATATTGGTTTAGAATCATCCATCAACATAAGATCTGGTTCGTGCAATGGTCCTGTTCTTGCCACCGCATCAGAATACATCAATGGTCCTCTATACAGTGGACAACAGATAGACAAATTGTACAGATTTCCAGATGGAGTGGATTTGACTCCGGGAGAAACTTACTTCATAGAATGGATATCACCACCAGAGGGCGGTACATATCTCAGTTGGATGGCTTCGGATCAGAACCCATATCCTGATGGATCGGCATATGGTGTTCTAGGTACTCCAATCGATAATACCGATTTTGTTTTTGCCACATACTTGCCCATAGTCCTATTGCCTGGAGAAGTCTTCAAGATTGGAATAACATACACTCCCACATTCATAGGTGAATGTAGCGGTGAACTTGTGATTTTCAATAATGATCCAGGTGAACATGTCATCTACGTACAAATGTCCGGTCGTTCAACAATGGCATATAGTCCTTGGATTGAATATCCAGTCTTCTTAGATGGCCAAATATCCTATGAGAATGAATGGGCAGACACAGAACCTGTCGAAGTACGTCCTAGGCGAGCTTGGGGTTGGCCCAATAAAATGACAGAGGATACAGATATTTCATACTATGCTCGCTTCAAGAATGATGACGAATGGCTCTACCTCTTGTATGAGGCTACATGGGCCTCCGCGTTCAGTCCTCCAGAAGGAGCCACTGTTTCGATGTTCTTCTTTGAAGGCAATCCTAACACGAACAGTGATTCTGGATCGGTCGATCTCTCTGGTGGAACATGGGACCCATTTGGATGGAATGGTGGTTCTTGGACAGATGATTTGAGTACACCCACGGGTACACTCGATGTTGAAGGCACCGGATACTTCGATGGAACGACATACTGGTTTGAATTTCGAAAGAGACTCGATTCAGGAGACGGCTATGATTGGAGCTTCAAACCTGGTGATCTTATGGGTAACCGAATTAACCCATGGGCTCATCCAAATATGCTGGTCGCGCTCTGGGACGTTGAAACACACTCGACGTATGAGCAAAATATTGCAATTCAACTGTCAACATTGTCATTCAACGCTCAATCACTTAATACTCAGATGCTACGCTTCCAACAGCAGGATAACGTGATTCACCTGTTTAATTTCGATGATGTCGGTACTGAAGGACAACCACCCGCAATTATCAGAAGAAATCAACCTATTGTGATTGGATTTGAGTGGATTATTCCAGGAGGAACTCCTGCTGAGGTTGACCAACTTCGTGATGAATTCATTGATAATCCGAATCATAAATTCTGGGTGACAATTGATGGAAGTGACAGTATTTCTATCAAATCTTGGTATCAGGAACCATTCTATACTGAAACTCGCAATGGCCCAAGATGGAAGTGGGATCATGATGGCGATGGTCCTGGTGATCGAGACGGTGATGGAATTGGTGATTGGATTGGACCAGTACTATTCTTCCGCTACCAGCCATATAGACTAGCACCAGGAACACATACTCTTACTTTCACATGTTACGTCGGACCAGGTTTAATCCTCACAGATACTGTTACTGTAATAGTGCGATGAAAGAATAGTGA
>JBHLRC010000133.1:0-8733 GCA_048882965.1 Candidatus Thorarchaeota archaeon | reverse complement strand
CCATGGACCTTCCCAAGAATGAATCCACTTGAAGGAGCACGACTTCAGACCAAGATGGTTAAGGCACTAGATGATGCAAAATCGAGCAAACCAGAAGACTGGGTGCTCATGCACTTGCTTCTTCGAAGCATAACTGTTCAGGCGGCGACTCCTGAAGGCATGGAGGCATATGACGCTGCCAAGAAGCTCTTGAAAGAAACACCAAGACTCGAGTGTTTCAAGACGAACCTACTACATGCGGATGCACGAATCAAAGACTTGGAGGGAGACACAAGAGGTGCTTTAGAGCTGTATCAGGAAGTATTAGAAAGGGCAAAAGCACAGGATGATCGTTGGTTTGTTGTGACCCTTCTTCTTGACCTAGGGAAAATAATAGCACTGACCGACTTTCAAAAGGGAATGGAACTGGTTGATGAGGCATATAATATCTCTAGAGAACTTGCGATACCTGGATTTGTCAGAGGGACATTGAATGGCATGTCCAGCATCTCACACAAACTAGGGGAGTACGATCTTGCATTGACGAGTATGTTTGAGGCGGTTGACCAAAAAACTTCACGTAGGTTCACTGACAGTCACTTTCCATTGGATGTATCAATGATATACTCGGACCTTGGAGATGGAAAAGAGGCATTACATTGGGCATTGATGTATACTTATCCGGAGGGTGATGGAGGTCCTGCAGGTCTTTCAGTTCATGGTTGTCCGGATATCACCTTTGCAAGAGCTCTCCTTCTGCTAGAGAGAACAGGTGAAGCCTCTAAGCACATTGATAATCTGAAAGAAATCGCATTCAAAAGCGGGTGGGAACCTTGGCTTGCTGGATACTATTTGGTATCAGGACAGTATGAGATTGCTACTGGAGAAATTGCCAACGGAATGGAACTGGTTCAGAGAGCTCTTGAGATATACGAACGTCTTGACATGCAGACCTCAATCAATAGAGCCCTCATTGCCTTGACCAAGGCAGAGATTCTAGCATACAAAATAGATGAGAACGTTCCTGACCCGAGAGATTCAGGGTCGTGGATGACTAGGCTTGAGAAAGAGGCGACTGAAAAACGCCTAACAGGGATTCTGATGCAACTTGCCATGCTGAAGGCTGAATTCAGAATGAAACTCAAGCAGATAGACGCAGCACGTGAAACTCTAGAAGCAGCCTTGGAGATATCAGACCAACCATCGGTGAAAACTCTTCGAGAGCAGATTTTGATTCAATTGAAGGAGCTCGCGAAGATCTCGTTATGATAAGCGTCGAGATGCAGCATCCACAAGTGGGAGAAGGGGGAGAGTGTTAAACTCCCCCTAGATTGTCTGACTTATCATTAGATGTGTGGCCAACGGTGTCCGGTTCATCACAAAACCAACCATGGTCCAAGCCATTGCTACATACATGAACAGAAACTTAGCTAAGGCAAAGCTTGAGTGAGCAATCGCAAGCCAGCCAGCAAATCCGACTGGGTCAGCAGCCATGGAGAGCAGGAACACATTCTCAATCCCGTCTAGAACGGCAGCAATGACACCTACCCAAGCAAGCGATAGACCAATCCTCCTCGGGAGACCTCTCTTATAGTTCCAAGAGATGAGTCTGCCAGCGCTGAAGAAGAATAGGCCGTAGAACAGCATGAAGAGATAGTCAACAAAGTTTGCTGTGATGAAGAGTCCCAGTTCTGTAGGAGTCATGAGTGAGAAGTAGTTCCTGATGATCTCTGCATTGAAACCAAGCTGAGTGTCCTCCGTTGTTCCAGCATATCCTGACATCTGCAATAAGACAATTGTAAACGTCGCTGCACAGATCAAGAATATGAAACTCACAAGTGCAACACGTCGTAGGACCGATTTCCTCTGATCGTGTGCCATTTCTATTTTTACGTTACTCGATTCTGTCAATCGTTAGTCTTCCTCCTGAAAGATAAGTGAATGAACATTCACTTATTCAAAAATGAATGACCATTCATTTTTATATCTTTCTTGCTATGCAATATCTCGCTATGACGAGAACAAGAGATCAATCAAAATACGATTCGATTATCAAAGCCTCCATCACTTTGACCAACGAACTAGGCTTTGATGGCATCTCTATCGCGAAGATTGCTAAGAGAGCCAAGGTCTCTCCGGCGACTATCTACATTTACTTTGAGAACAAGGAGGACCTTCTCACCAAACTCTACAGTGATATACGAAAGAAGATGAGTCAAGGTGCATTGGAAGGCCTCGAGGAGGGAATGACTACAGAGGAGGTTTTCAAGTCCATCTGGCATCACGCATTCTCCTTCAATCTCAGGCATCCGGAGTATCTTACTTATCGAGAGCAGTTTGAACGGACAACAATGATGAGGAAAATCAAGGCGGAGGACTTCAAACTTTTTCAGACAATCGACGGTCTACTCAAGAGTGGCATTAAGGAGAAGACGATCAAGGCGCTTCCTCTACCAATCCTCACAGCATTTTCCTATGCCCCCATCATCACCCTTCTAACTTACCATCATGTTGGAATCGTTAAAATGGATGAGCAACACATTGAGTTGGCATGTGAGATTGCATGGAATGCAATTCATTCACAGTCATAGCTTGAGGGATATTTGGAATTCATTCTCTTCCACCAATTACTACTTTTTCAGAAAGTGGCTTGCATCAAGAGCAAGACAATAATTATTGCGATAACTAAGCCAATGATTAAAGCAGCCACGATTCTAAGTTTCAATGACATCTCAGCTCCAAAATGCAAACAATTCGAAGATGGTTTTTTATATTTACAGTCGCATCACTTGCACTGCGAGGTTATATTAATGCTTCAGATTGATTTCTCAGATCCTGTTCAATCAATGTCGATGTTAGTAATGATTGTTATACTTGTAGTCTGGATTATAGCAGAACTTCGTTTTGATGGCGGCTTGAAGAATGCAATACGGATTGGCTCTGCACTTATTCTAAGTGTGTTGTTCATGTTTCTGATGTACATTTCTGGGTTGATATATTTCTGATAGAAAATCATTAGTTTGGCGGGATAATATCTCAAAGATTGCTCCACAAAACGCATTTTAGTTCGACTGCACAAAGTTCGAAGCTATGCCAATAGTAACAGTTGTCGATTTCATGGGTGAGGTACAAAAAGAGATTACAGTGGAGTCAGGGATAAAGTTGCTCAAAGCCCTCATCGATGAAACCGAGATAGTCCATGAATGTGGTGGGCATGCAAAATGCACTACCTGCAGGGTCACCATTCGCAAGGGTGTACCTACAAAGGAAACTCAGGCCCAAAAGGAGCGTTTCGAGAGAGCCATAAATTCTGGGCAATCCCAGTTCGACCATCCTGCGGTCTTCCTCTCATGTCAGGTTGTTGTGGAGAATGATATGACAGTGAGTGTAAGCGAGGAATTCAACAGTGTGATCCATGACAGTCGTGGGAAAGACACAGAGGAGAAGGTTACACCGGATCCAGTTTGGCTGGAGCATGAGGTTCCAGACTGGTGGGGAGGTTGACTCAGAAGCAATCGCTAATAGAAAAGGGGTAAGAATCCTCCTTCTTTCTTTTTGCCTCTCTATTTTTTTTTTGGTCAAAGATTTCGTCAAGCTAATCAAATAGTAACAACAGCTATGTCCATTATCTTATATACACCTGATGAACACCAAAAAATTAGAGGAATGATTGATTGAAAATCCAGCACTGGATTGATGAGGATGTAGTAACTACTGCAGGAGATATTTCTATCAAAGAGGCAATCAGTATCCTTCACAAACGGCACATTGACTCAATCATTATTCTCGATGAGGATCAAAACTGCGAAGGCATATTCACTGAACGAGATGCAATAAGGGTCGTAGCAAATGACATTCCTTTGACTACTCCGATTGCTAAGGTCATGACGACCAACCTACAGACAATAAATGAACATGCTACATATGCAATGGCAAAAGAGACCATGAGAATTCATAACATTAGACATCTGCCTGTGGTCGATGAGAAAGGACACTTCATCGGTATTATCAATCTTGGAAAAATGTTAGACGAAATACATGAGATGCATAAAATCAAGCGATAGGAGTCCATGATTCAGACGAGGAGAAAATACAATGAGGCGTTTCGACAACAATCCAATCCTTAAACCAGTACCAGGCCATTATTGGCAGAATCGGAATGTGTACAATGCAGCTGTTCTCCATGCGGGAGGAAAAGTCCACGTACTCTATCGCGCGCAAGGAGATGACAATGTATCGCGAATTGGGTATGCGAGTTCATCAGATGGCTATTCAATCGATGAGCGGCAACCTGAACCAGTATTTATTCCAGAATATTCTCGCGAGAACCTAGGTTGTGAAGACCCGCGGCTAACACAGATGGATGGCAATTGCTTGATGACCTACACAGCCTATGGGAATACTCCCAGAACGGCATACCAGGTTTCTCTCACCCAAATATCATTACAAGACCTACTTGAGGGCAACTGGAATTGGGGAGAGAGGTGGCTGCCTTTTGATGGCATCTTGAACAAGAATGCGGTGATTTTCCCCAAGAAGATCAATGGATCGTATGTGATGTATCACCGCATAGAGCCCGATCTATGTGTGGCGTATTCTGAAGATCTGAGGAAGTGGTGTCAGGTAAAGGCACTGATGCATCCCAGACCAGACCATTGGGATAATCGCAAGGTTGGATCAGCTGGCCCTCCCATCGAAATCAATGAGGGGTGGCTCTTCATCTATCACGGGGTAGACCATGAGTATGTCTATCGTCTGGGTGCGCTCCTGATTGACAAGGATGATCCCGAAAACATTCTCTATAGGTCCGAAGAACCAATCTTACAACCCCAAGAGCCATATGAGAAATTCGGATTTGTGCCAAATGTTGTGTTCAGTTGTGGGAGTGTCTTGTTTGACGACAAGCTTCTGGTCTATTATGGAGGCGCAGACTCAGTAGTATGTGGGGCTGAGTTTGAACTAGGCGAACTTCTTCCAAAGGCATAGAACACTCATTTGATTGAACTCTGTGACTCATACTTGCGAAGTACTTCCATCTCAAAGCGTGCCATGAGATAGGAGAGACCAGATTCAGCTCCCTGATTTCGATTTAGACCGCTAGCTGTGATTCCATCGTAAGTGCCTCCAGTTTCGGGATTATAGACCATAACACTGTTTGAGTTCTTACCTAAAAACCAAGCAAAGGCGGTCTGTGCCATTTTGGAGTACATTTTCTTTCCGGTCACCTGAAATGCTACAGATGCTGATTCAACCATACATGATGCTTCTAGTGGCTGTTGATCATAGAGTGCCTTCGTTCCACCTCTTTCGTACCAAGATTGATTACCTACTGGTTGATAGACACCTTTCACGATATCATTTGCAGCCAGAAATTTGAGTGTCTTCTCAGCAATACGAAGGTAGTCTTTTTTCCCTGTTATCTGATATGCTCTAAATAACGCATGAGACAGACGTGAATTCGCATAGGTAAGATATGGTTCAAACCATTGCCATGTAGGTGTAGATGTCTGCCGATAGAGTTCGCAGAGTTGGTCAGCGAGCTGAATGACATTTTGCTGAGGATTCGTGTCTTCAGGGTAAGCTTTGGCGTAATGATAGAGACCTAAGATAGCGAATGCTTTGGTCCGAGGTGAACTTGATTTCAACGCCCAGATAAGGCTCCTGTCAAAGATTTCTTTTGCAGCTATTCTAACATCTTCTGGAATTGATGTGTCTTGAGAATAGCCGCATGCCCAAAGCGCTCGTCCAATTGAGTCATCTGAGCCTTCTTCGTCAAGAAAGCTATGATCATACCCAATGAAGTTGTGAAGTCGTCCATCTTTTTTCTGAACATAGAGGAGAAAACTGAGGTACGTTCTAACAAGTCCTAGGTTTTCTTCTCCATCCAGCAGTTCATGGTATCTGAGGGCAGCAAGAAGCGCTCGTGCATTATCATCAGTAGCGTAGCCTTCTCGTCGATCTCCGATCGATGACCTTGCATGCTGAAGAATGCCAGTGTCATCAGTCATATCATGCATCCATGTGCAATTAATTGGAGGTAGTTCGATGTGATCCACTATCCTATCTAATGAGTTAATTCCTTGAATAGGTCAACGAATTTCGAAGCCACACTAGGCCATGTCATACTTTGACCATACTCGTATGCAAGTTTTTCAATACTAGCTTTCTTTTCAGGGTTTTCCAATAGGAGCCTTAAACCGTCGGAAATTGACTTAGGATTTCTAAACTCACAGAGGATTCCTCTACCTTCTGCCAAAAGTTCTTCTGCGTAGTAGAAGGGAGTTGAGATGATTGGTTTCCCTGCGCCCATTGCATAGGTCACCGTTCCACTTGATAGCTGTTCCTTATTGTTGTAGGGACAAATGTACACATCTGTAGCTTGGAGGTACTTAATCAGCTCTTCTTGACTGAGGAATCGGTTGTGGAATCTTACATTGTTTCGCAAATCTAGTCTATTTACGAGCCGTTGGAGTCGCTTTCGGTATTTTTCGCCTTCGTGCAATCTGACTTGGGGATGAGTCACTCCAATTATCAAGTAGAGTAATTCGGGATGTTCTTTTGCTATCTCTGGCAATGCTTTAATGGCATGTTCAATCCCCTTATCCTGACTTAAGAGACCGAATGTTGACAGAACAGTCCGTCCTTCCAGACATAGATCTATCTTTGCAGGTTCAGTTGGTACAAATGGGAAACTCGGGCTTCCATGTGGGATGACCCTGATTTCATCCTTCTTAACGCGATAGCTCTTCTGAAGAATGTGACTTGCCATATTTGTCATGACTGTGATAGCAGAACTAGCTTTCGCTATTCCCCTCACTACTTTCTTGTGGGTAGCAGCGCTCTCAGGAGTCTGGAATATCTTAGCGTCAGGGAAAAGAGTAGTGTGCATCGTGGTGACAATAGGCTTACTCAACTTTTTCAGGAATGTTAAGAGATGTTCCCCCCACATTCCACCCCAAAGCCCAAACTCATGTTGTATATTTACTAAGTCAAAATCTGAGGTGTTGATACATTCGACTGCTTCTTTGTAACTCGCTATGTCGTCCTCATCGATTTGACATACTACTTCTTTTCCATAGTTATAGGATGAGCCAGGATCATTGATTGCGATAATCCCAGATGGTTTCAGCACTTTGAGGTTGTCGATATTTTTAGTCAGGTCTTCAGTGAAGGTAGCAATTCCACACTCTCTGGGCGAATAACTACTCACATAAGCCACTCTTAACATAATTCAATCACTTCACTAATTGTAAGCATGCTCCCAGTCAATTGATGTAGAAGGCTCGCATTCTGAGATAAGCCTTATGAAATAGGATTGCAGAATCCTTCAACCTCTACATCAGTTGATGTTGAGTCACACTAGTTTCTTTGCTTGCTCAATGAGCTCAACACCTTCTTCACTGAGGCGATCAGCAGTCTCTTGCGTTTTTCCCTCAGCAAAGCAACGATAGAGTGGCTCAGTGCCTGATGGTCTGATGAGAAACCATCCCTCATCACGGATAACTTTCACGCCATCTATTATTATTCGATTCATGTCCTTGCTAAGATTAAGGAGTGCCTTCAAAATAGGCTCTTTCTTTTCTGGAGGAACTGGAACCTTCACTTTTGTATTGAAATAGGTAGGAAGCTCACTCACAAGTTGTGAAAGCGTCTTGTTTTCTAAAGCCATTATTTCTAAAATTTGAGAGGCGGTCATTGCACCATCACGAACAGGTTGGTGATCTGGATAAAAGACTCCGCCATTTTCCTCACCGCCTAATTCCGCATTGATTTCTTCGATTCTGTGTGAAACAACAACACTTCCAACTTCAGTCCAATCTATCTTGGCACCAGCATTTCGAGCAACGTCTTCTATAAGCCGACCACTTGACACAGGTGTGACCAAAGTCGACCCACGTTTCTTTGCCAAGACTCGCGAGGCAATCAATGCAAAGGATTGGTCACCCCAAAGAACTCTACCTGTCTCATCAACAAAGGTAGCTCTATCAGCATCTCCATCATGTGCAATCCCTAGATTAGCACCCATGGCTACTACAGCTGCTGAGAGGTCCTTGAGATTCTCGGGAATTGGCTCTGGATTTCTCCCGGGAAAATGACCGTCTAATTGAGAATTTAGTGAAACAACAGAGCACCCAATCTCACGTAGGAGGCGAGGAGTCACTACACTACCTACACTGTTAGCACCATCAACAATTACTTTCAATTTCTTCTCCTTGATCTTATCCACATCAATGAGTGATTTGATTCCCGCTAAATAGACATCAACTGCAGAGTCATAGTGGGCGAATTCACCAATCTTGTCCCAATCTGCAGATGTGAACTGGTTCGAGTGATAGACCTTTTCTATCTCATCTTCAGTCTCTCGAGATGCTTCAATTCCGCTGGACCCGATTACTTTGATACCATTGAAATGAGGAGGATTGTGCGATGCGGTGACCATTACTCCTGCAACACAGCCTAACCTGGGAATCATATACTGCAGAGTAGGAGTTGGTACTGGACCAAGGTCGACAACCGAACAACCTGTAGAGGTCAGCCCGGAAATCAATGCGTGTGTGAACATTTCACCGCCCATTCGAGAGTCCCGAGCGATGGCAATCTTGCCAGGTCCCAACAAAGTACCAGTAGCGCGACTCAATCTGAGGGCGATGTCAACAGTAAGTTCCTTGTTAATTATACCACGGACACCGTTTGTACCAAACAATTTTGTCAAAATATAATCACTGAAGCAATTGTGCTTCGAGTTTGACTTAA
>JBHLRC010000132.1:0-8777 GCA_048882965.1 Candidatus Thorarchaeota archaeon | reverse complement strand
GCAGTTGTAATAACAGCCGGTGTCTTTGCTATTGCTATTTACTTCCCAGGTACGGGGCCTGGTCCTACTACACCGACAAGCCTTGGTGCAAAAACTGCATCTTTTCTGAACTCTATGCGTGATAATGTCGAATTATATTTCTTTGCCAACTCCACATTTGTTAATGACGAAATCACTGATTTTTATGCCCAATCTCATCCTGGTGCGTATGTTGATGGAGTCCGTATGAACAAGACTGCCACTGGCGGATCTATAGATGTTTTATTCTCTCCATGGACTGCGGACATCGTTGGGTCGGGCCAAGTTTCAACAACAGAGTGGAATAGTCTAAGTGGTCAGATCATCGATGATGGAATTGGAAAGATGGAAGCACCCACTACTCCTCCTAATGGAACTTTCCCAATGAATTGGCCCATCGCTTTCTACTTCACGGTGTTTTTCGATGATAATACCTGCTTTTTTGCAGGATTTTCAGACGTCGATGGGTTCATGTATGTCCAAAATGGAACATGGACTGGTGAAATTGGTGCAATTGGGTGGCCAATTGTAATTGGCTGGGAGGAAGGTTACTGGCTCGTTGAGGGTGGTCACCTTGCTGATGGAATGGCTACCCTCTATACTGCAGTTACAACTCACGTTACTTATCCAGAATGATGGTCTTTGCGCCCATCCTTCCTCTTTTATTAGTCTGAAAATTATACAGACTCGAATTACCATAGAAGTGATTTAATGAGCGAGGAAGAGGACAGAGAACTTGTCAATAAGCTGCTCAAAGGTCGCACTATGAGTGTGTATGCACTCCTCCTCTCAAATGAGGGGATGGGTGTTCGGGAAATACAGAGAACCCTAGGATTTTCAAGTCCAAGCTTGGCACTTCATCATCTCACAAAACTATCCGAACTGGATTTAGTCACTAAAGATGCTGATGGCGTTTATAGCGTCACTCGTACGGTTCGAGTCGGATCATTGTCACTATTCATCAAATTCGGTAGCCATCTACTCCCTCGTTTTCTCTTCCTCGGTACCCTCTTCAGTGCTATGTTGGTAGTCTATCTAGCCATATTCATGTCTTGGCCCCTGACAGGTGGGGATATCATGTTCCTGTCTCTTAGCATAATCGCCATTCTGATATCATTCCACGAATCACGTCGAATCTGGCTTCTGAAGCCATTCTGATATCTCGGTAATTTTGAGAGGAAAGTATAGGTCTAAATGTGCTAGAGTAATACTTACAGTTGACAAGTTAAATCAGATTGGATGATACAGAATTGGAGCAGACGAAACTCACGACTCTACCGACAAAGGCAAAGAAGCAGTCTTACAATGATAGAGTGTGTGCTAGATGTATGGGCCATCGCCATCTCTGTGGAGTCAATCCATGTCCTATCCTTATGCGAGCAAAAGCTCAAGCTCAGATTGATAACGCATTTACTGGAACCAATCTTACTGGTTCTTCGCCTCCTTCTGTCTTCGTGGGTGAAAGTGGGTATCCAAAAGTTCTCGCAGGTCCTTTGGTTCCACCACTAAGATCTGATGAAGCTATGTTCATGGAGCGACCTGACCACTGGTTGACGAAATCTATTGATGAAATTCTCGCCCTCCGGTTTAGTCTTGTACGGACAAAAAAATACATCCCTGTCACCTCCGCTTCCGACCCGTCAAGAGACCTTCAGGAAACTCAGACATTAGCTCTTTCAGAGAGTCCTTTGGTTTCTGAAGCTACATTACTAAAGAGACCTCAATTTACCACGGTCTTTTCAGATGTCACCTTGCCCATTGGCCCGTCAGCTCCTCTTCGTACCTTTAAGCTCGATGATAATCCAAAAGTTCCAAAGGTGATTGATAGAGTGGCTTCAGATACTGACCTAAAGGCTGTCACTGGAGTGAAGACTCTCTTTGATGGCGGGATCAGATTTGAGCATATCACGCGTCTTCTCTCTGTGGGTACAATTGGACAAAAGAAGAGGCGGCGCCTGGTACCGACAAAATGGAGTATAACAGCTACTGATGACATTATTGGCAAGCAATTACATAAGCAGGTATTGCGGTATCCTTGGATAAATGATTACAGAGTCAGTATAGACCATGCTTTGGGAAACACAGTTGCACTTCTTTTCCTACCTAGTGCATGGCAATTCGAAGCAATGGAATCATGGCTGGGCGGTCTTAAACCTCCCATCATAATCGACTATGAATGGTTCAAGGGTCGTAAAGACTATGCATCGAGTGTTGTTGGGGCATACTATGCAACCAGACTCCCAGCATTGGAGTATCTTGCCGATATCCGAAGACAGGCAGGAGTTATGGTGTTCATGGAGATTGACCCTCAACAGTGGGTACCTTTAGGTGTCTGGCGATTTCGAGAGATAGCAAAGCGTGCATTAGAAACTAGTGTGAACAGCTACTCTAGTCTTGATGAAGCTTTAGCTGAGATTTCATCTCAGCTACGAGTACCAATGCACAGGTGGCTAGAAACAAGTAAGATCTATCCCGAATTTAAGACGCAGACTAAACTAACTGATTTCTTATGAAACGGATATGATGTGTCTGAAATCGACTATTCTTCAGGTCCCATCTCTTGTTCTTGTAGTTCTCTTCGAAGTACTTTGCCCACAAGTGTTTCAGGTAGCTCTTTTCTGAATTCAACTTCTTTCGGGACTTTGTATGGAGAGAGACTGGTTCGGCAAAACTCCCTGATTTCAGCAATAAGCTCATCACTCTCTTTGTATCCATCTTTCAGAACAACATACGCCTTGACCGTGTCACTACCCATTATCCTGGGATCAGGTAAGCCTACAACCGCCGCATTCTCGATGGCTTCATGTTCAAAGAGGACATCCTCAACTTCCCTGGGATAAACTTTGAAGCCACTTACATTAATCATGTCTTTCTTTCTGTCCATGATATAGAAATATCCATCCTCATCCATTCTTCCGATGTCACCTGTCAAGAGCCATCCATCTCTGATCTGGTCCGCAGTTGCTTCTGGTTTATTCCAATAACCCATCATCCTCTGCGGTCCTCTAATGATAATCTCGCCTGTTTCTCCAATAGGCAGGATTTTTGTATGGTCTTCCACGTCAACGATTCTGACCTCTGTGTCAGGAAGTGGTATTCCGATAGATCCAATTTTCCTGTTTCCGAGAGGATTGGTATGAGTGACTGGCGAACACTCGGTCAGTCCGTACCCCTCGACTATGATGCAGCCAGTTCTATCTTCAAACTCGTGTAAAACTTCAGGAGGCATAGCCGCTGCACCTGTGTTGCAAAAACGTATTGATTTCAAATCCTTTGCATAGTCCTCAAGGTCATCGCGCTCTAGGAGTCGCATGTACATTGTTGGTACACCAGGAAACATTGCTGGTTTTGCATCGCGAATTATCTCAAACAATGATTTCTGATCTCGTGCGTCAGGATTCAATGCAATTCGAGAACCATTGTATATCCAGAGATTCATACAAACTGTCATTCCGTAGATGTGGAATAACGGAAGATTGGTTAGACCCGTTTCCTTTCCTCGGTGCATTTCAGAGGCCACAAAATTATAGACAGCAATAGCATTTGATACCAAGTTGTAATGAGTGAGCATGGCTCCTTTCGGAAGTCCTGACGTCCCTCCTGTGTATTGAAGCACCGAGATTTGAGTCTTAGGAACAATCTCAAACTTTGGAGGGTCTGGTTTTGTTTTACTGATTAGATTAAGGAATTGCATTGTGCCAGCTATCTCAGGGGGGTCTCTGGGAGCATTTGGAATGTAGTCCATTACACTAGTGATGATTATGTTCCGAAGCTTGGTTCTGTCCTTGATGTTGTTGATTTTCTCAAGCTGGGCGTCCCATGCGATAATTGTTTCAGCTCCAGAGTCATTCAATTGATAAGCCAACTCTGGCTCAGTCAACAAGACACTGCACGCAGTTACAATTCCGCCAGCTTTTAGAATTCCATAGAAGCTAAACAGAAACTGCGGGAAATTAGGTATCATAATAGCGACAGCATCGTCTTTCTTTACGCCCAAGTTTCTCAACACAGTAGCGAGTCTATCCGCGATATCCTTGAACTCCTTGTAGGAGATTTTCCGTTTCTGGAACCAGATTGCTGTCTGATTTCCAAATTCATTGGCAGTATTGTCAAGAAATTCATAGAGATTGATTTCCGGATAATCTATACTCGCAGGTACGCCTTCATCATAAAATTTCAACCAAGGTTTAGCAGCATATGGATCTTCAGTCATTGTTATTCCTCTCGCTGGTTTATTCCCCACCTATTAAATCGAGTGCCTCCTGCGCAGCCTCAGCAACAAAGTCCTTTTCATCATGCACACGCAATTCAAGTCCTGATACAACCTCATTACTTGCGACACCGATATATCCAAGAGCCTCCGATGCCCTCCATCGAACCTCAGGTTGTTTATCATTCAATGCATTCAACAATGAGGGTATAGCTCCTGATGCTTCAGAACCTAGTTTTCCTAAGCTCAGTGCTGCTTCCCGACGCACTTCGCCTTTAGGATCAACAAGAGCACCCTCTAAAGTTTTAATTACTTGCTCAGCTGTCAATCCTATCTTGCCCAGTGCTCGGACTGCTTCAATTCGAATCTTGGTTCCACCCTCATTCATCATAGTAATCACATGTGGAATCGCAGATTCTGCATCCTGACCAATGCCACCTATAGCAGAGAGGATTTGTACTTTCATTTTTTCGTTTACCAAAACGTAGGATTGTAGCATTGCTGGGATTGCAGCTGACCCTATATTCTTGAGAGCGTCCGCAGACTTTCCACGAACCTTTGCATCTGTGTCCGAGAGCAAAGATGCAACAGCATCAATTACCTTCGGGTCGGTAGCTTTCATTTCTCCGAGTGTTTCAACAACTCCCTGCCTTACAACTGGATTATCATGGTTCACAACATCCACAAGCGCAGGGATTGCTGACTCTCCGATTTGAGTGAGTGAGTTAATAGATCGATGCCGTACTCTCCAGTCGGGATCTTCAAGAGCGTTAACGAGAGCTGGTATGGCCTCAGCTGAACCCTTTCCAATTCCATCAATCGCCGCAGCTGCTGCAGTTCTCACAGTCCAACTTGGATCCTTGAAGCATTCAATCAAGGCTGGGACAGCTGCATGTGCTCCGGCTCCCATTTTTCCCAAGGCGTTGACAACCTCGGTTCGCATCTCCTCATCATGGTCTTCCAGAGCTGCAATTAAGCTTGAGACTGCAGCATCTGTTCCTACACCTATTTTTCCTAGCGCAATTGCGGCTTCTTTTTTTATCGAAGGCTCATCATCAGAAAGTAGTTTCGCCAGCCTGGGAATTGCATCGACTGCAGAAGAGCCTATTTTTCCTAGTGATTTTGTTGCCTCTCTACATATGCTCCAATCGTTGTCCTCAAGACATGTGATTAAACTAGAAACGCTTCCAGACGCCTGCTCACCCAATTCCCCTAAAGTTAGAGCCGCATTGAACCTTATTGTACGAATATCGTTGCTTAGATGCTCAATTAGTTCTGTTATTACAGCTGGGTCTTTTTCAGCCCGTGCGATAACAAGTTCGACCTTTGCATCGCGCAGCAGTTGTTCAAGAGTAGCTGAGATTTTGATTCCTCCTATATTCCTAAGTATACCTTCTTTATCCGAGGTTCTCTTTCGAGCTCCTCTCTTGTTCCACTCATCTCTATCTTTCCTTCTTCAAGCACATAGATGGTATCCGCAACCTCCATGGCGAGAACTGCATCTTGCTCAACTAGAAGGGTAGTTGTTCCCTCGCGTTTGATCTGCTCAATCGCTTCGAAAATCTTTGTCTTCACCTTTGGTGCAAGCCCAAGCGAAGGTTCATCCAGAAGTAGCAATTTAGGACTGGACATGAGGGATCTAGCTATTGCCAGCATTTGTTGCTCACCTCCACTTAGAGTCCCTGCACGCTGGGACCTCCGTTCATCTAGTCGAGGAAATATATCAAAAACAAAATCTAAGAGGTCTGGATATTTCGATTTATCTTTTAGAGAATATGCTCCAAGCTCAATGTTTTCCATTACTGTCATATCATAGAATAACCGACGCCTTTCAGGGCAATGCGCAATTCCTCTCCTCGCAATCTCGTGAGGGTCCAACTCATCAATTCTCTCTCCTAGGAAGGTTATTCTTCCCCTATCAATCTCCTCCAGCGCTGAAATGCATCTAAGCAGCGTTGATTTTCCAGCACCATTTGGTCCTATGACAGCATCAAGAGACCCTGCCTCCACCGTCAGATTAACTTCCTCTAGAGCTTTTGCCTTTTCATAATAATGATAGACTTTCCTTAACTCAAGCAAATTCTCCACCTCTACCAAGATAAGCTTCAAGTACTATTTTGTTATTGGCAACTTCCTCGGGAGGTCCTTCGGCAATCAATCTCCCTTGGTGCATCGCTAAGACTCTCGGGACTAGAGTCATCAACTCACGCAAGACATGTCCCGTTACGAATATCGTGACACCCTCATCGTTCAGTCGTCTAATCAATCTGCCAATTCCTTCCTTCTCCTCAAAGACCAATCCGCTAAAAGGTTCATCAAGAAGGAGCATCTCCGGATTTGTACCTAAAGCCTTACCAATCTCAAGCCTTCTTAAATCACCATGAGGTAGAATTACAGGTGGTAGTCTTGCTTTGTCCACAAGCCCTACTGAAGAGAGTATCGAACTTGCTGCTTCATCAATCCCAGTCTTTTCAAATGCCTCCTTTCCACGAGGAGATAGGCAGGCAACTGAAATATTATCAAGAAGACTAAGATAACGAAATGACTTCACCAGCTGAAAGGTCCTTGCCATACCTAGGTTGACAATCTGGAATGGCTTTTTCCTAGTGATATCAATCCCATCGAAAAAGACCCTGCCGGAGTTGGGTTTCTCGAAACCTGATATCAAGTGAAAGAGCGTTGTCTTACCCGCACCATTAGGACCAATCAGCCCTAACATCTCTCCTCGCTCTACCTCAAAATTGATATCATTGACAGCTGTCAGCCCGCCAAATTTCTTTGTTAAATTTTTAACCTGTAGTATTGTACCCATGCTACCGCCTCCGTATGATATCCCATAAATCCTGAATTGCTTCGAGGACTGGATTCATTACACCTTCCTCCCAGAAACGAACTATCAGAATTAGTATAGTAGCGAAAATCAGCAAAGAGGCTGCAGCAAGTGGTCTTAAAAACTCGCTCAGCACTGTGAATAGAAATGCCCCGATAACTGACCCATAAATGGTCACCATTCCTCCAATAGCAGCCATTATGATTGCATAGAAGGAATATAGTGTTTGAAAGACTGCAGGATTTACTGCGGTTAAGTGCAGGGCAAACAGGCCTCCTGCGATCCCTGCGAAAAATCCACTGATCATAAATGCTATGAGTTTGTAGGTAGTTGTGTTGATTCCTGAAGCATCAGCACAAGTTTCGTCATCGCGAATTGCTTTCAGGATTGTTCCAAGCCTTGAATCAACGATAGCTCTCATAATAATCAGAGAAGCAATCATAAAGACAGCTACAATGTAAAAGACCAGAAAGATATTTCCCAGTGAGGGTAGTCCCGAGATTCCTTCTGTTCCACCAAGCCATGTCCCGGTCAGAAACATATTCCAAAGAATGAGAGCAAATGCTAGAGTTCCTAGTGCCAAATAAGGACCCTTCAACCTTAAACAGGGAATGCCAATTAGAAGGCTGAATACTACAGCATAACCAGCACCAATGAAAAGCGACAAAGTCCAATGAACTCCAGCAAATTCGACGAATGCCGCTGTAAAATAGGCAGAAATTCCAAAAAAGGCAGCATGTCCAAAGCTGATTTGTCCTGCAAATCCTGCTAAAAAGTCCCAACTTGCCGCAAAGATTGAGAATATCATTGCTGTGACTAGAACTGTTGTTAAATACTGATTCCCAGAAATCGGAACAAGCAAAAGACCTGCTAGGCTAAATAATGTTATACTTCCTCGAAAAGTTCTCGCCCATATTTTGAAGCGACCAATAAGTGACTGCATATCCACCTGAAGACCCATCATCAACTAATACAGCTCCTTCTTTCCTAGCAGTCCCTGTGGTCTCACTAGAAGCATTACAAGGATCACAACTATCGGGATTATCACTGAGAAGGTCGGACTTATCAGAAAGTCTGTGAGTGTTGTAGCATAACCCATTATGAATGCCCCAGCAATGCTACCTTGAATGCTACCCATTCCACCAAAGATCGTCACTGAAAATGCAAGAAGCAGATACCGCCATCCGATTCTTGGAGCAATAAAGTTCCCTGGAGCGTATATAACTGCGGCAAATCCGACAAGTAATGCGGAAATCATGACTGTTGTCATCAGAATCCTGTTTGTATTGATTCCAACAAGCTGGGCTGCTTCAAAGTCTTGAGATACTGCTTGAATTGACTTACCAATCGTCGACCTGTTGATGAACAGAGTAACAAGGGTGACAAGTATCAAGGACCCAACAACCAATGCAATAAGCTGTGCAGGAAAGGTGACCCCGAGAAATGTGGTTGAACCTGGTATAAATGGAATGATGAAGTGAGTCTTTGGATCACCCACGAATTTCACAAACTGTTCAAAGAAGAAAGCCAAAGCGAAAGTTATCAATACAACCCCAATATGTGATTCTTTCAGTGGCTCCATTAAGCCTAGATACGTGACTGCACCAATCACCACTGCTACACCCAAACTAATGGCTGCAGTTATACCAAATCTAAGAAGGTAATTGTCTATAAAGATAAAGTAGGGAAGGATCCAATATATCATATAGGCTGTTATAA
>JBHLRC010000131.1:0-8857 GCA_048882965.1 Candidatus Thorarchaeota archaeon | reverse complement strand
GCTTTCCATTCCTCATCAGACACCCAGATCACCATTCCTCCAGTGTGGAGTTGGTAGAACACCCAATCTAAACCATCCTCAAAATCAAAACTCGATCGAATTTCGCAATCCTCGTTTCCCGTCTTCCTACTAAGAATCTTCGCGACTTGAATAGAAGTTTCATCTTCTGCTTTTGGTGAAGGTTGAGGAACGTATGAGTCAGGGCGCTTTGGTCTTTGGGTTCCCATTCTGGAAAATTGGTATACAAGAATTATGAAAAATAGCCCTCCAATGATAACTACAAAAAGGTCAGTAAATGAACTTGGTATTCTCATAACCAGTATATATGCAATAGAAGCTATTATTGATGAGTAGAAAAGAGGAAGGCCAATCATGGAGAACCAAGTTCTAGATTGTCTTGTCCGGATGTTTGATTCAATCTCCTCAATGTAATGCCTTCGTCCCACACTGGACATATGCTTGTTCGAGAAGACTGTGAATGTCGCGAGTTCGGGATTCATTCCATAGGTAGCCTCAACCTCGAGCTCTGCAGCAGCTTTTTGATGGTACCAGAGTGCAATACCGAACCCCCAAGGATAGGTTAAGAATAGTGCAGGGAACCATAAAGGAGTCATTTCCAGCAGAGGGATTATTGAAACAATGAATTCAGCAAAAAACACACCTTCAAAGACAATACCATAGTAAAATGCACCAACGTTCCTTAGTATATTGAAGACTATTCTATCTCTCTTTAGTTTCGCTAGTTCATGAGCAAGGACTATTTCACCTTCAACTGGATGTTCTTCTATCAATTCTGCAGCTCTCTTTGAAACAAGAATTCCAGTTTGAAAAGGTGTATGTGCACTTGTGATAAGTAGACCTGTATCTTTTCCCAATAGTGGATTTACACTTCTATTCATCACAATCTTTCGTTCAGCTTTATCTATAATATCAAGATACATCGGTCTTGTAATTGGTGTCCTTCTATAGGTGTATGCCATATAGTACAAAGGAAACTGTATTAGGATACTGAACAGAAAAGAAACGATAATCCAGGTTAGTGAATTTGTGATTAAATTTGTGAAAAAGAAGATCATCATTAACAAGGCGCCACACATTATCAGAAATGGAGATGGAATGTGCGAACTGAAAAGGTGGTCATCATGGCTTGGTGGCCAGTAAAAGTCGTAGCTATGTTCGAACACGAATCTCCCTATCGAATAAGTGGATTAGCCTCTGATAACGGTTACTGAAATTCGATTCATCCTGTGAACTAGAAGATTTTGGGCTCATCCCACTCTCCCCAGAGTTCTCGCCATACTTCGAAAATCTCTCCAATAGTTGCATACTCACGCACTGCAGCAACAATATGGGGCATTACATTCTCTTCACCTTCTGATGCCTTTCGAAGTCCATCAAGAGCCGCTTCTACCTTTTTGCTATCACGATCTTTTCGAATTCTCTTGGTTCTTTCAATCTGTTTCCGTTCAACATCAGGGTCGATCTTCAAAACAGGGATAGTAATTTTCTCACCTTCGAGAATATAGTCATTGACACCGACGATAGTCCGTTCACCGCTCTCAATCTCTTTCTGATATCGATAAGATGCCTCAGCAATCTCCCGCTGGAAAAAACCCTTCTCGATTGCATCGACAACACCACCAAGTGCTTCAACCTTGTCAAAGTACTTGTATGCCTCCTCTTCCATTTCGTTAGTCAGAGCCTCAACATAGTAAGAACCAGCAAGTGGATCTATCGTGTTCGCAGCTCCACTCTCATATGCAAGAATCTGCTGAGTTCTCAGAGCCACACGTACGGCATCCTCTGTTGGAAGACACAGGGCCTCATCCATTGAGTTGGTGTGTAGTGACTGGGTTCCTCCAAGGACAGCAGCGAGAGCCTGATATGCAGTCCTCACAACATTGACCATTGGCTGCTGCGCAGTTAGCGAGCACCCTGCTGTCTGAGTGTGGAACCGCATCCACAAAGATCTCTCTTTCTTTGCTCCAAAGGTTTCCTTCATCTCACGAGCCCAAATTCTACGGGCTGCACGATATTTGGCGACTTCTTCAAAGATGTCATTATGTGCATTAAAAAAGAATGAAAGTCGGGGTGCAAAAGCATCAACATCCAGACCTTGTTGAATGCCCACCTTTACATACTCCATCCCATTGAGAAGTGTAAAGGCAAGTTCCTGAACTGCGGTAGATCCAGCCTCACGGATATGATAACCAGATATCGAGATAGTATTCCAACGGGGGATATTCTTTGTAGCGTATTCCATGATGTTGCCGATGATTCTCAACGAGGGCTTTGGTGCTAGAATCCATGACTTCTGTGCCATATACTCTTTCAGCAGATCGTTTTGGATTGTCCCACCAATCTTGTCAGGAGACACACCTTGTTTCTCAGCAGCAACCATATACATTGCTAGGAGGATTGAAGCAGGTGCGTTGATTGTCATTGAGGTAGTGACCTTGTCTAATGGTATACCATCAAAGAGTATCTCCATGTCTTTCAGTGAGTCAACTGCAACACCGAGTTTTCCCACCTCTCCATGAGAAAAGGGATGATCAGAGTCCCTGGCAAACAGTGTTGGGAGATGAAATGCTACACTGAGCCCCGTCTGGCCATTAGCAAGCAAAAACTTGAATCGCTCATTGGTCTCTTCAGCAGACCCCATTCCTGCGAACTGCCTCATGGTCCAGAGTCTTCCTCGATACATGGAGGGTTGGACACCACGAGTGTAGGGATACTCACTGGGGAATCCCAGGCTCTTCATGTAATCAAACTTGGGAATATCAAGAGGTGTGTATAAGACCTTCACAGGTTTACTTGAAGTAGTAACAAACTCCTTTCTACGGTCAGGATGCTTTGCCTGATGTGGAGCGAGTGTGTTCTTCTCCCAACTTTCCTTGGCGGCAGTAATCTTCTTGGATGTGTCTTCAACCATCGAGGACTCCTCCAAATCATGGAACAAGTGTCCAAAAAAGGTACAGAATATTAACTGTTCGATTAGTGAGGCAACTAGAACTCAAATCCCTTACGAGCCTGAATATTCTTTTCTTTGAAGTAATGCTTTAACTCCTTCATTTCTGTGACAAGGTCAGCGGCATCTATGACCTCCTGACAGGCATATCGTCCAGTCATGATCAACTCCATACTTTCAGGTTTTTTCTGAATCAAATCTAGTTGCTCATCAAGTGTGATAAGATTCCATTCCACAGCCACATTAATCTCATCAAGAATCAGGACATCGCATTTCTTTTCTCGAATTGCCTCCTGTGCTAAGTGCAATCCGTCTTGAGCCATTTTCACATCTACAGGATCCGGATTCTCTTTATCAACAAAGGTTTCTCGACCAACAGGAATAATGGTGAAATTAGGAATCTTGTCAATGCTGGCAAATTCCCCATAATTGACCGCCCCAGATCCCTTCCGCATTGCGAGCTTTGCTTTCATAAAAGAGATCATTAATACCTGAAGGCCATGACCAGCTGCTCGTAAGCCAGCCCCTAATGCGCAAGTGGTTTTCCCTTTGCCATCACCAGTATACACCTGAACAAGGCCTGAAGTCATCATTCGTCACCAGAGTTTTGTAACCGCTTGACAATCTCTTCAACCCTCTTTCCCAGAAGCTCACTACCCTTCACAGCTAGTTCATCCTCTTTCACAGACCTCCATGAACCAGCATCAGTCTGAAGACTGCCAGAACCAAAATTACCATGCTTGACAGGGTTTCCAACACTACCAACCACAATCATACCTTGAGCGAGCGCGTACCGATTCAGAACATCAATTACATGTTCTTGGCCGCCATACCTAAGACCAGCATAAGTGATAGCCCCAAAGACAGTATCTTTGAGTTGAGTATCATTCATCTTCATAGCTCGAGACCGATCAATGAAATCTTTGAGAACCCCGGGAACAGAGGTGAAATATGAAGGTGCAGCAATGATAATACCATTAGCGTTTATGAGTTTCTCTTCGATCTTAGGCATATCGTCGTTGGCACTCTGAGGACAAGGTTTCTTCCTAACACAAGAATCGCACCCTGTACAGTGGTTGATTTTATAGTCACTGATGTCAAGCAACATGGTATCAACATCAGAAATAGCCGCAAGAGCTTTCTCTAGTAAGAAATGGGTGCTTGAACCGTCGGTTTTTGGAGAACCGCATATGCCAACAATTAGCATTGAGAACCCTCGATTGAGTATTACCAGCGAACCTGCAAGTGCTATACTTGTGTCTTTCGTCATATCAAGGATCATAGGGATTTGGCTGTTTACTGACTCTTTCACGATATTCCTCAGATTTTGATTTGTAGGTATCAGCCTTCGCAGGTGCCTCCAATTCGAGATACACCTGAGCCAGCATAGAACAAGCTTGAGCGCAGCCTATATAGTCCCCAGTAGAAGATAGTGTAGAATAAGCATCTTCTAAAACGCGTGCGGCTTGCTTATGGAGCTTCTTTTCAATTAACACTCCTCCTCTTTCAATCAGTGTCAATCCAACAACATTTTGCATCTCTTTATCATTAGGATACTCCTCAGCAAGTAGGAGAAGTCTGACCCATTGCCGTTCAGCGCCGTGGCTATCACCTGCGTTGAGGTATGCACTGCCTAAAGACAGCAAAGCTCTGGCTATCTGCACCTCACTACCAGAAGTTTCAGCAAGGGTTAGAGCTTCAGTTGCCCTTTCAATGCTCCATTCATGATCTCCGAGCCCCACATAGGCATGGTCAATTCGTAACAAACATTGAGAAAGAGCCCTCCGTCTATGTTTCTCAGCTATTGAGTCAAGATTTGTTAGTCCATCAAGAATGATTTTGGCTTCGGAGCAGAGTGTTAGTTCGCTTTTGTAATCGTGGTCCCGTGTCCCACGCCATATTGCTTGGTCGATCAGTTCTTCAGCTTCGAAGATTGTTCTTTCAGGACTGACCACCAGTATGCACACTCGGATTTAATTATTATAAGAGGTGAATAAAACTTCTACGACAGCTTCTCATTTATCGAATGCGCGATTTCACTAACCTTACTCACAGATTGTAAATCACTCTCACCAGGTTGGGAGGCAACAAGGACAGTAAGCGAGTGAACCTTCAACATTTGCAAGACATGATCTCCAGAGTTCACAGCCGATGGAGTAATATCCATTATAGGGGAGATGGCTCCTTGTGCGATCTCAACCTGTATCCTAAACATGTAGACCTCTGGAACATTTCCTCTGATCATATTACCCTCAGAATCGAAGATTCCAACAAAGGCAATCTCAGGGTGTTTCAGTGCTTCGGTAACCAACCTTTCGAATAGTTTGAGGGTTTTTCCTGAAGGTTTGTCAAGAGAGACTGAGAGGTATTCATTTATCAACGAGTCAATGTCAGCGATATCACTCATACTCCCGCTCCAGGATTCAATAAGCGTTCCATATTCATCAGATATGGCTCGTCCCAAAGAGAGCATGAGTTTCTTCAACTGGGTTAAGGATTCCTCTTGCGATGTCATAGACACAAGCGTGAAAGAGGGATAGAAGACATATGACCAGATGCATTCATTAATCTCAAGTGTGTAGACTCTGTTAGAAGTTGTGCTAGAACTGGATTGCATCATGACTACAGAACTTCTAACATATGATGGTAGTGAATGAGGATCAAGAAATGAAGCCTCTTCAAATGAGCGTCCGTACAGAGGCTCGCCATCTTTCTTTACTATATACACACAACGAATCATCCAAGTCCCGTCTCGCTGAATCTTGAGCTGCTTTCTGAGTCATAAGGATTGTTGGTCCTAATGAAACCATGAAAATTAAGCCCGGTACAGTAAATTCATATTCTCTTTCGCTCAGCTTCATTGGAGGACTGCGCGGATGTCAGAAGACCAAGCACCGAAGAAGAAGAAGAGGAAAAGGAGAGAACTTCAGAAGCGTACGCGCTACGACATTTATGCAGAGCTGTTGCGTGTCATCTACATCTGGGGTGAATGCCCACTAACGCGAGCTGCCCGTTCCACAAACATGCCTGTTGATCGAGCAAAAGAGTCCATCACCGAATTAGTAGAAAGGGGTCTACTCGAAGACGATGATGATGAAGGCATGACTGTGTTCAAGGTGACTGTTCGAGGACATCAATACTTAGAGCTGTATAAGAGGCTCGCAGGACTTGTTGGAATACCAATCCCAGAGCCAATAATTGGGATGTGAAAATAGTGGATGGAGGCTCAAAGCTAGTCACAATTTGTGACCCTCTAAAGTGGCCCCGCTTTATATACTAATAATGAGCGAGTTTACATAGAATAACACAAGGTGAAGGCCAAGATGGCTGAAAAATTGACATTCAAAAACGAAGATTTGGTCGAACTCGGAAAGGTTGACGGTGATGTCGAGGTCAGAAGTTGCAGGACACTCGCACCAGCTGAGGGCGACACGATCGTGATTACAGGGACTTTACGCATCATAGATGAACTTAATGTAGAAGGAAATCTGCACTGTGGGAGAATTGAGTCCAAGAGCCGGGACCAAATAACTGTAGAAGGAAATCTCACAGTAGATAAGGCAGTGGACATCCCACGGGGCAGCCTTGTTGTGCGTGGTGATACAAACGCTCGTGAGGTTCGTGTCGGTGGGACTTTCAAAGTCGAAGGAAACCTTGATTGTTTATCTGCGAAAGCGGGAGGCTCAATCAAAGTTATAGGCGATGCCAAAGCACAGAGACTCACCGGAGGGGGTTCAGTCAAAATTGAAGGTAACGTAGATGTTGAGCGTGTTTCCGGTGGTGGTTCTGTTGGAATCTACGGAAAGATCCAAGCAGATGAGTTCGATGCTGGTGGTGCTGGAAAAACTGTGCAAGGATTCATCAAGAAAGTATCTGTTGGTGGAAGCTTCAAAGCAGAGGAATCGATTGAGATTGAAGATCTAGATGTTGGTGGAACTGCAAAGGTTGGCCATGGTTCCAAAATTACCACAGTTGACATTGGAGGCACCTTCAAAGCAGAAGGCGATTTTGAGTTTGGTGAGATCAATGTCGGTGGAACTGTGAAGCTTGCTGGTGATGCAAAAGGACGTACAATTGATGTTGGCGGAACTGTCAAGACTGATGGAAATCTAGAGGTCACTGATGGTCTGAATGTTGGTGGAACTGTTGCTGTCGGTGGAAACCTAAAGAGTGATGGAAAGATAAAAGTTGGCGGCACCGTGAGGACTGAGGGACGTATTGACACATTCCGCATTATTGTTGGCGGCGAGATTCAAGCAGAATACATTAAGGCAACTGATGGTTTTCGAATTGGAAAGAGATCAGAGGTCAGAGGTTTTGTAGAATCAAATGAAATCCTCATCCGCGAGCGTGCTAGAACCGACTCTCTCTATGGTAATGACATTAGAATAGAAGAACGCGCACGTGTAGGAAGTCTCTATGGGAAAACAATCTACCTTGAGAGAGATGCGTACGTAGAGGGCGAAGTGCTATACACAGATAGTCTAGAGTTTGAAGATGGAGTGACATTCAGAGAGGAACCAAAGAAAGTAGACCAGCTGCCTCCTCCTGAACAAGTGAGCTAATCCACTAAATAGTCTTCACCACCTATTTGGAATCACAAGAGGCGGAGAATCCCGCCTCTCTTCACTCATTTTTTAAGGATGAATATTCTGCGACCAGAGTCTGGAGTGAACGGATTCTTCTCGAAATCACCAAACTCATCTTCTATTTGGAAACCTATTGTTTGGATGAGGTCATCAACCTGTTTCTGAAAGAGGAGAGATGCACCAGAGACAACGTTGATTTCATCAATAATCTCACCATCAGGACTCTTTACAAGGTATCGAAGGTTAACACGCATAAGCTGTTTCTCAAAATCAGAAGTTATCTCTCCATACCTAGTAACAATTCGTCCGTCAGGTAACTTAGCAGGGGCGTCTTCAAACTTAGCCTGTTCGTATTGGTGCTCCCCTGGATATAGATCAAGGATGAATAGACCATCAGCACTAAGATGTTTCTTCACACAACGAAGCATTGACAACTGATCATCACGTGTGAGAAGGTGTCCGAACGAATTGGGTACCAGAATCAAAGGGAATGTTTCACCCAAAGAAAAATCCTTCATTGTTCCTTCTACCAATTGCACTCTTTTGGCAACCTCTTTAGAAGCGACCTGTTGTTTTTTCCTTGCTACTGCTAGCATCGATTTCGACCGCTCTAGTGCAACGACTTCAAATCCTTCCTGAGCAAGTGCAAAACTGACTCTTCCTGTTCCAGCTGCCAGGTCAAGTATTGGAGCCCCCACTTTGATTGCATAGTCTAGGAAGAATGGAATATCTGAATTGTCTGCAAAGAGGTCATAGTATTCGCCTACTCCTTCATATCCTGACTCTAAGTCGTCAGGGGTCTCTTTTGTCATGCAGTCACCAGCAATTAAGCCGGTACAGAAGTTGAGTCTACAGGAATCGTTTGTTCCAAGGGAGCTCGGTACCTCACAGGGACAGGGTAGTTGTAGAAGGAGTGTGAATACCAATCATTCATCATCACTTCAAGCTCCTTATTGATTCGTTCCCAGAGAGACTCATTCAACTCAGGATGAATGGTCCAGACCTTTTTGTTCTCAGTACTCTTCACCTTGCCCTTCTTGGATACTTGTTTACCACGAAGGAATGTAAGATATGATTGCGAGAATGTCTTGATTATACGTTCAGGATTCTTTGCCAAGTCAACCTTCATGGGATCAACATCATATACTGAGACATCCGCATCCGCACCTAAACCGAGATGGCCTTTGTTTGCTTCAATGCCCATGATTTTTGCAGGAGCAGCCCTTGTTGAAATTGCTAGTTCATAGAGGCTCCACTCACGGTCGATGGTTTCTAGAGCGGTTCGTTCGTGTACAAATTT
>JBHLRC010000130.1:0-8952 GCA_048882965.1 Candidatus Thorarchaeota archaeon | reverse complement strand
GTGAGTATTCTGGTGGATATGATATAACCAGTTTGAGAGGGACTTCTGGGTCTGCTGTGAATTTCTATACTTCCCAATTCTTGGTCTGAACTCACGAGTTCGATTGTCTTGTAGGGATATGTCTGTTTAATGAAACGCAGCCCATTATTGTAATCGTTCTCATCAGAGTAACAGAAGAGATGCTCGCCATCTGAAAAGATGCAATTTAGAGTGTTTTCACCGACATTGATGTCTTTTAGTAATTCTTCAATGAACTGGAAATCATCATTCTTCCATTCTGTTGGTATCCTTTCTGATAGTGCATCTAGCATGTAACAAAAGATGTGCTCTGAATCAGTTTCTCCAATTGGCGCATAATGTTTGAGCTTGAGTTTTTCTTGGTCAACAATAGTACCATTATGAGCAAAGACATACTCACGTTTGCTTGATCTAAGACCGAGGTGTCGATAGAATGGATGTGTGTTGAGATAGCTACGAACACCCCGGGTTGACCGGCGTACATGTGTAATGAAGGTGTGTGATTCTGGATATTGTTCTATGAAGTCAAAGAGCCGACTATCAACCGAAGGCTCAGCTTCCTTGATTATTTGAAGTCGGTTATCAATATAGAATGCCACTCCCCATCCATCTGGATTTGCGTCACCACGCTGTTGAAAAACATCAAGTGATATTTTAGCAGTTATAGGAGTATTAAATGATAGACCAAGAAGATCACACAAGACCGAAAACCTCAGGCAGTCTAACTGACCAGTGCCTGTAAAGTCTATTGAGATTTGACTCTTCTTACTTTGGAGTGAGTTTTGTAGATTTGAAATCAATTCGAATCTCATTGAGTTGTGATGTTAGGCGTAAATACTGTTCATCACTATGTAGAGTTCGAGTCTTGTGCTGATAATCATCCTCGCTCTCATACCTGACCATGTAGACACTCTCGTTGGGACGTTCTACGTTTTTCCAGTGACCAATTACATCAATACCATGTTTATCATAGACAACTTTGAACTCATCACGGATTTTGTCCATAACCTCACTGGCATCAGGTTTCACGGTCGTTTGATAAAGCATCACTATCGTCATGGTTCTCACGTGAACTATTGTTAATATATTTGATATATATCTTCGGGAAGGTGTGAAATCAATTTAGTCTATTGTGTTTCTTGTAGAACCTTAGCTAAATGGAAAATTGCTGTTGCAATTGCAGACAATCCCAAAGCCGCTGCAAGAGAGAAATACTGCACAGGAGATTGGAACGCGGCAATGAAACCAATGACGATTGTGAAAATAATCAAGGCAACAACACAGTATTCGCTCTGACTACCTGTAATTGTTGGCCCTGGACGGTCTTGTATTTCTCCCAACTCTCAGAACCCAGATATCTTCTAGCTACGAGATATATCACTCTTACGATATTCCAATATCTGGGCTATACATTGAAATGTACCCTGTATTCACCTAATAGTGCGCCTCCATGGTAGGAAAACATAATGACACCAGTTGAGCTGATAATCGCAGGTGCAGGTGACCGAGGTTCAGTCTATGCATCCTATGCCAAGACGCATCCGAAAAGAGCCAAAGTGATTGGGGTTGCAGAACCAAGAGACTTCTATCGGGAGAGGATGATGAGTGAGCATAACATCCCCGAGGAAAATGTCTTCACTGATTGGAAGGATATGGCAAAGAAACAGAAGTTTGCGGATGCGGTCATAATCGCAACACAAGACCATATGCATAAAGATCCAGCCATAACTTTTGCTAAGAAAAAGTATCACATACTCCTGGAGAAACCTATGGCACCTGATGAAAAGAGCTGTAGAGCCATCACGAAGGCAGTCCTGTCAAATGACATCATCTTTGCATTAGGTCATGTACTCAGATACACACGCTATACTCAGAAACTGAAATCTATTCTTGACTCGGGATTAATTGGAGATGTCATAAGCATCCAACGCCTTGAACCGGTCGGATACTGGCACCAGGCACATTCCTTTGTAAGAGGGAATTGGAGAAATGAGAATGAGTCGGCCTTTATGTTGCTTACCAAGTCTTGCCACGACCTTGACTGGATTCAATATATCATGGGAGAGAGATGTACATCCGTTTCTTCATTCGGTTCACTTACACATTTCGTGAAGGAGAATAAACCTGAGAATGCAGGAGAAAACTGTCTGGAGTGTGAGTTTGAACCTGAGTGTCCGTATTCTGCAAAGAGATTCTATCTGAAACTCTTCGACCATGGCAAGACAGGCTGGCCACTGAGTATAATAACTTCAGAGATGACAAGAGGTGGCATTGTTCATGCACTCAGAAATGGTCCATACGGACGATGTGTATACGAGTGTGATAATGATGTGGTTGACCATCAGGTTGTGAATATGGAGTTTGAGGGCGGACAGACTGCTTCTTTCACAATGACAGCCTTTACCAGAGCGAGAGCAAGAGAAACCCGGATTTTTGGGACCAGAGGAGAGATATATGGTAATGGGAAGAAGATTCAGATGCATCAATTCTTGAACGGAAAGACAGAGCTCATTGATACTTCTGAAGATGTTCCAGCCTCACTTGCGGACCATGGTGGTGGAGATTATGGTTTGATTGACTCGTTTGTCTCTGCGGTCGCGCAGAATGATCCGAGTTTGATACTTTCAGGGCCAGAGGAAAGCCTCGAAACACATCTGTTGACCTTTGCTGCAGAAAGAAGCAGGAGAGAGGACAAAGTCATCAAACTATAGATGGACCAAGCCAAAGGACTAGACCAATAACGAATAACCCAATGAAGATCAATAACTCAACTATCACTCGCGGGTGTTTGATATCAATTCCTAGCTTCTCTAGATGAGTCATCGTATAGAGAAGGAACAGTAATGGAACTACACTGAGAACCAGTAGGGTGATCCCCACTGTTGATGTTTGAACCATGAGATTAAGCAGGAAACCGGCACACTTCAACACTTCTAGTAAAATCATTCGCCTTTTTCTGGAGTGATCCGACCTATCAACAAGATATCCCATCATGAAGGCGACTTCTTCAATGAAAGTATCATGCGATTTGAGTTGTTATTGAGTGACAAAATGATGATTGGTGAAGTTCTAAGATGATTCATTTCACAGCTTTATGGATTGCCACAGCGCCAAATGTCATTCTAACATAGTTCACACCCGTAAAACCAGTTTCATAGAGGATTCCAGCCAGTTCATCGGCATTGAAGAATCTTGGAACAGTATGTGCGAGGTATGCGTAACTTGTTTTCGACCCTGAAATTATTCTTCCAACCAATTTGATTACTTGCTTTGTGTAGAAACGGAAAGCAAGCCTGAAGGGAGTGAATGTTGGTTGACTTGTTTCAAGATTTATGAAACGACCACCGGGTTTCAGTACACGAAGAAACTCCTGAAGGAAAGAAATCAATCTCTCACGAGTTGGAGTTATATTTCGGGTGGCAAATGAGATTATCACCATATCAAACGTATTGTCAGGAAAAGGGAGCTGATGAGAGTCAGTAAGGGATATTGATGTTGTTCGTAGTTCTTCCTTATCAGCAGCCTTTGAGATCATAGGCAGTGAAAAATCAGAAACGACAATTTTCGTATCAGAGTCTGCAAGTCTTTGAAGGTTTGCAGCCATTTCACCTGTACCACTACAGACTTCAAGCCAATATGACCCGCCACCAGATGCGGCTACCTGAGCAGCTTTTTTCCTCCAAGGGATATCCAGTCCGAACGTTAGGACGTGGTTCACTAATTCGTAAAGGCGAGCAATTTCTGAAAAGACCTTGAGAACCCCTTTACTCATTGAATCACAGTCCAGATCATTTTGTTACATTCTAGCCAAGGCAACATGAACCACTTGATAATGTTCACCATAGAGCAGTGTATTGTTTTCTAAGCAGTTCATCTTTACACCTTTGGAAATATTCTTGACTCACATCGGTTCTATAGAGATTGGTTCTGCAATAAGGTGATTTTTGTTGTCAAAAGAGAGGAATGAAGCCATTGGCCGACGATGGTACGAAGAGATGTGGAGTAAACCGAACCTGGACGCAGCGAATGAAATAGTCGACAAAGACTATGATCCTGAGTGGGTACAAATTGACGCGGTTGGTCCTGAGCAAATTAAGCATGAAATCAGATATTTCCGTTCGGTCTTTCCTGACATCAAATATGAGATAGTCGAGATGATTGGTGAAGAGGACAGGGTTTGGATTCGATACAAAGCTAAAGGAACACAGAAGGGGCCTGCATGGGGATTTAAGGCGTCTGGCAAAGAAGTTGAATTTGAAGGGGCAACTATCCTCTACATAAATTCTGAGGGAAAAGTCATTGATAGATGGGGGGCGTTCTGTTTCTATGATGTTTTGAATGAACTAGGCTTAGTTCCCACACTATGGGAATTGAACAGGCATCTTGAAGACACTTCGATATAAGGCAAAGAAACCTCACAGTAGCCATATACTTGATTTGGGGTGTATCAACCATTACAAATCAAGAGAAGTTCCAAGGTTCATCTCACATAAGGACCAGTCATAATGGTCCACGCACCATCTTTGGATGGTCCTGAATGGTATAGAATGTATGCAACCCCAAAAACAATCAGGACAATGATTGTGAGGGCTATTGGAGACTGCCAATTTTCATAGTTGAAAATCTGAGTGTCCTGACCCATATATGCGTAAAGTGAGAGATACATCTCAGTTATTAAAACGAACGACACGAGTGCAACCACACCCCATTGTGCAACTATTCGGAGAGCCCTGTGGTGTGAAGTCTTCATTTTTTGCTCGTTCTTTTCGTTCATTATGTGTTATTTACTCAAGAAGTCAGTTAAGCATTTGGAGTCCTGTGGCACTACTCTTGAAGCTTTTTTCCAACAGAATAAGCATCTGCAACTACATCGCCGAGGGTCCAATACTGATTTGCAGGGTTTGTAAAGATGAGCAGGTTCAATTTCTTCTGGTCCAACACTCCATCTGTCATGTATTGGCTTTCGGCGTAGATGTGTTTCACTTCACCAAGAAGAAGGTAATGAGTTGATACATCAATAAGTTCGTTAAGGATGCATTCGGCTGTGACTGGACAATCTTGAATCATAGGAGCAGAGGAAAATTCACCATAGAACACATTGAAAATCTTCGACTTGTCAACATCCCTCCCCGATCGAATACCACAGTAATCTGTTTCTGTGACCAAGTCAGCACTTGGAAAATTGACGCTAAAGTTGTTGTTCTCCCTGATTCCCTGGAGTGTGTACCTGGTCTTGCCTACAGCAGCACCCCAGATATTCGGATTTCTAGACATCCGATTGAACCAAGCCACTGTGAAGAAGGTGGGTCTTCCTTCAATAAGAGACCCTATGAGAACGACAGGTTTAGGAAAGGGGGATGCTCCAACATCAAGCTCGATTTTCTGCATAACAAATCACTCGCGTTGCATTTCAAGGAGATTCTTGCTTAAAATGCCTATGTAAGCAAATACTGAATCAACTTAGAATGTAAACTTGAGCTGAGGCAAATAGTGCGGTCCCAATCACAACAAGTCCAATAATAATTCTCAACTTCCTCTCTGGAATGTGCTGTGCCTTTATGACAGCAATATAACTACTCAGAACACCACCACATGTGTAGAGTAGGACTGCAAGTAAAGTGGTGATACTGAAAGAAAGGAGGACAAGATAGACAAAAACTGTCAATGAAAGCATGATGGTTGTGGCGACCATAGCAGTTCCAACTGCTCGAAATGTTCGGTAACCTAGTAAAAAGACCAAAATGATGACGAAATTCATAGCACCACCAATAGCGATGGCACCAGTCAGAAATCCTACTAAGATACAGAATATGTATGACAGCAGGTGTTTCTGTGAAATGGATAGAGAAGACATCCTACCTTCATGGCTCACGGTAACTCCTTCAGTCATGGGGCTCTTCATTCTTATGCCCTGAACAAGAAAAACTGCACCCAGAGCGAGAGTAATGATTGGAGACCCTCCCCGAAAAGCATTGGAGTATTGTTCCAAGAGTGGAAATGCGATGACCACAGTAATCATTGCAGTAACTCCAGCGACCAGGCCAAATCGAGTACCAAGTTGAAAGTTCATCTCAGATTCAGATTGTCGGCTATAGAAAAATGTCAATGTGATAGCTATAGCAAGATCAACAAGAAGGCTGGACAAAAGCGACTCGTGAAGTGGGACCTCTGCTATGACAAAGAGCAAGGGTACTATGATTGGCCAAGCAGTCAACCCTACAATGCCAGCACCAAGACCTATCAAGATACCAAGTGGAAGTGCTAGGATAAGGATAACTGGGTCCATGGTTAGCAGCAGACTCGAAGAGTGTTTTATCTATTTCCCACAACTCTTTTGTTGGGATTGGCTTTGTGCACCATGACCCCCAATGTGATTTAATAGCTAGTGGTGTTGTATGTAGCCATATTTAATGGGGGAATAATCAGCGTGAATGTGAAGACGTGGTCCAGCCTACTTATCATCACCATATCATCTCTTTTAGCTGGAGTCTTCCTCTTCTTCATCGCTGTCAAGTTCTTATTGGATCTATCTTTAGTCTCTGATGAATATCATGTTGTAAGAGCTGGTGTTTCTGCAATGCCAGGATACTATCTGATTCTGATATGGTCACAGATTCTAATAGTCATTGGTACCGTTCTTCAATACATCTGTTTTCTACCAATGGCACGAAAGAATTCGACAGTTTCTTCATGGTATGAGAGAGGTACATACTTTTCTCTTCTACTATTACCTTGTATGTGGTTGGTTGGCGAAAATAGTGGTGGGAATCTAATCGTAAACATATTCGCACCTCTCTGGATGGGTAGTTTTAGTAACTATATTCAAACGACATACCTTATGAACCACAATTTGCCTTGGTCGTACATTGAAGCTTCACCTCCAAGTTCATCCTTTACTGCTTATGGCCATCTTGGATTTGTATCGTATCTATTCTTATTTACAGGGACCTTACTTTTGGGAGCTCTTTGGAGATTCAGAAGAAAAAGAATGTCAAAGACAAGCTTCTCTATTTTGATTGCTGCCGCATCGATTCCATTTGGGGGGTTTTTAACATTGAATATATTATCGCTTATCAACGGAGGGATATCGGTTCTTCCATACTTTATTCCAATACCTCATACAATTTTGGTTAGTATCCTATTTCTGTTCAAAGGACCGATTACTCAAACAGATGCTGACTCCAGGATTCCAATTTATAGAACCTCTCAAAAGAGTAGGTTGTGGGGGCTAGGTCAAACTGGCAGAACGAACCAAGATATCCTGGAAGTCAAGCTATCCAATATGCACTCTAAGCGAGGAGAGAAAGAGGATAGAAGATGAAGTTGAGTGAGAAGCATTTAATCTACCAGTTCAAAGCAACAATATAGAAAAATCGACAACAAAGGATGAAAATCATTGTTTCTAAAATACACTCCTGACAGCTTAGACAATACGAGATTTATCAACCATAACCTACCCTTGGCCACGGGTTATCACGACCTTTTCTCCTTAGAATGGTGAGTGTAACGACAATTGCGATGCCACCAACACCCATAATCAAGGCAGCAGTAACTGATGACCAATTGTTTGGATTAGTTGGACTATTTGCTCCAATGCAATAAAGCCAGGTTCCATACATTTCTGAAGTAGACTCATGACCAAGGGTATCATTTGCCCAGAAATAGTAGTGTCGGATAAAATCTAACGAATATAGAGGACCTGAGAAAGTGTAGGAGTATCTATACGGATGGCTTGAAGTTGGTAGATATTCTAATTCAATAAAGCTCCAAGATCCATTAGGCATACTACTATAGTAAAGTAATACTTTATCTACTCCAGACTGGTCGTATGCTGATGTGTAGTAAGAAACGGAGTAAAATGGACACGTTATTGGTGCTGCAGTTACTCTATAATCAACTGTATTATAGAGTATTGGTCCAGCGAGGTCAAAGGTTGCAACGCTTGGATAACGATCAATACTACCTGCAGAACCCGGTATCGCATACACTCCAGTGCCAGAGTAATCTCCCCATTCATTACCGACGGATACGTTGTCATCCCAGAGGTTATCGTATCCATCATCCTGAGCGTTTACATCTTCATGGATTGACTCCTCTTGATTGAAGGCAATTCTGTTGTTAAAGATGTGATTCATACTACATCCAAACGAGAGTGACACACCAATCACTGTATTGTATGCAATCAAATTGGAGGTAAGATTACACTCAGATGTCGTATACATGAGGACTCCAATTTCATTGAATAGAACTGTGTTATTAGCCACTATGGAGGTGCTAACAGAATCAAGTTGGAAGCCATCGAAACAGTGCATGAAGGAATTGTTAACAATAATCCAATCGGTGGAAGATCTCAAATTGACACCAACATGCGAAAATGCGTATGTACAATTTTCTACAGTACACCTACTAGAAGCATATGTGTAAAGTCCATACTCTAAGAATTTGAATGTGCAGTTGACAATTCGGCCATTCAAGGTCCGAATTAATGTAACACCGTACCCACGTTGTCTTTGCTCAGACTCAATTCTATCATCATATGAGAGACTGCAGTCTTGAATCACAAAATATGAAGACACATTTTGAATCGTAATGCATGACTGAGAGGTTTCAGTTATCACAATCTGTAAGCCTTCAATAAGGTAAGGATTGCGTATTGATCCATTACCTGACCAACCTTGTGTTTCAAAATCAGAGTTCGATTCGATTGTGATTGGAGCAAATTCAGATTGGTTTGTTATCTCAAAATTCATTGGAGAAATTCCATTGTTTATGTCAAAATCGAGAATTGGAATAGAAGTAGCAACACATAGGAATAGTGACAATAAGAACACAATGATGATTCTTGAGTGCAGAAGTCCTCCCTCAGTGCCCTATTGGTTATTCCATCTAATCAATTCTGTTGTGTTTGAAATTACTCATTCTTATGCCAAACAG
>JBHLRC010000129.1:0-9034 GCA_048882965.1 Candidatus Thorarchaeota archaeon | reverse complement strand
AAACGACTCGAGTGAAGATTAAACCGTTTATCTTGCACGTGCTCGCCCGTCCTTTGTTTTATATCTCAGCTCCTCAATATCGTCTGACATTGTGGTTCTTATTTGAGGGCCATATCAATCGATAATTAAAGACGTTTCCTTCGAATATGAAATCGGAGTTCTCAGAAATGGAACTATTTGATTCACATACCCATATTGACATGAAACACTTCAAGAATGATCGTGAACAAGTAATTCAAAGAGCAAAAAACGCTGGTCTTGTGGGGATGGTCACGAGTTCAATTGGAACAGCTTCATTTCGTAGGACACTTGGTCTCGTGAAGAAATATCATGGATTCATTCATCATTCAGCAGGTTGTAGTGTTTCGCAGCTCACAAGGGATGAGGCTGAAAAGATTGTGGCTCTTACTAAGAAATATTCGACGGAAATTATCGCTGTCGGTGAAGTAGGATTGGATTATCACTGGATAAAAGACGCTCAAGGTCGGAAGAACCAAGAGCCTCTATTCCACATGTTCATCAATCTTGCTTTAGAACTGGGACTTCCTATAGTTATTCATTCAAGAAAGGCTGAAGCTGAGGCTACCGATATCCTAGAGAAGAAATTCTCTGGAGATGTACTAATGCATTGTTTCGATGGTCCACCCGAGGTTGCGAAACGTATAGCTGATAATGGGTGGTATATCACTCTACCTTCCAATTTTAGCAAATATCGGAATCGTAAAGAAGCATCAAAGATAATTCCCTTAGACCATATACTATTGGAAACTGATGGGCCATATCTTTCTCCAACGCCTAATAGAAATGAACCGGCCAATATTATCTATGCTGTCAAAACTTTGAGTGATTTATTGGATTTATCAGAAGAGAGTATTGCTCAATCCACTACAAGGAACGCTCATCGATTTTATCGTCTATAACCCAAAACACCAAATGGATTCCTTCTAATTAACAGATATGTATACTCGACGTTTCATGAATTTAGAAGCATCTACTTTGAAATCCCCAATTGGCATTGTTGGACTTCCTGGAATTGCTAATGTAGGAAGGGTTGCAATTCAGACACTTACCAATGTTCTTGATGCAAAACATGTAGCAGATTTCTTCAGTAACGATCTACCTCCTCGAGTCATTGTTAGAAAAGGCATTTCACACTGTCCAAAATCATCAATTCATTTGTACCGCGCAGCACCTGATGAGCCGCATGACCTTCTCATTCTTACAGCAGACTTTCAACCCTCATCAGGAAATGGTGTTTTCGAGTATGCAGACTATGTCGCTAGCGAGTTCTCCAATCTTGGAGTGAAAGAGATGTATGCTTTAGCTGCATATGAGCAGGGCTACCAAGAATACTTTGCTTCGTTTCCTTCACCACCAAGAATCTATGTTTCCGCAAGCTCTCAGGAGTTGCTTGACAAGATATCAAAAGCTGACGGTGTTGTCACTACCGAGGAGGGTGTTGTTGTAGGAGCAAATGGAATCATTCCTAGTTGGGCTGCTTCAGTTTATGATATGGAGGGTGCCTGTTTACTCGGTGAAACTATGGGTGTGATCAAAGCTGATTACAGAGCGGCACGAATTCTTTTGGAAAAACTCACGGATATTATTGGGATTAAGGCTCATTTCGATGTGATAGATACTGAAGTAAAGAAGGTTGTTGAGTTCATTAAATGGGCAATGGACGAGATCGCTCAAAAGGGGCCTCCTGTCAGCGATGATACTAGTCCCTCTGACCGATATATCGGTTGATTTATTCAACAAGTTCTGGATGGAGAATGTCAGTTATCCACGCCTGACTATCTAGATTGATGTAGAAATAATGGTCCTCATGTTTCACTTTTACAGTGAATGGAAATCTCTCCGCTTTATCGAGAACATCTGGAGGCACTCTCAAAACAGTTCTCTTTGAGCAGATTGGGCATTTTGCATATCTTTCGAATGACATAGTTCTCACCTTATCGGACTTCAGAGTCGTCACTTAGAATGAGTGTTGTATTGTATTCTTCGGGATTCTCCAAGGCTTCAGTGAATATATTGATTAAATCTTTAGAATCCCGGGTCGCAAGTTTGGTTGAGTCGACTGCCACTATTCTTAGATTCTCGTAAACACCAGTTTCAGCAAGGAATCTCCCAGTTGAGCCCTCAATGTTCACCTGAAGAATTAGAAACTTTGCAAAGTCCTTAAATTCATTTTTGGGTCCCCGAAGCCGACCAGAAACTCTAACGATTGCGTTATCATTTGCTACATTATCAAGCAAATATTCTCTGATGATTTGATTACCAACTTTTCTTCGGACATCGATGAATTCGTCTATAGTTGTATCTTCTTTTTGGAGTTTCCAAGTTGGCTCAGTACTCATCACAAACCGATTAGATACAGATTTCCAGTGAATATAGAACTTGTCGGGGCGTATCATATGGTTTTACTAGCGCGGAATATCTTTATTTGCTAGCATGCATTTCAATGTAATTCAGGACGGAGAAACACAATGCAAGAAGTTATGCCTGTCGACATTGTAATCCGTGAGGTTCATGCTGGATTATGGTTTCTGGTTGTGGGATACTATTTCCTACTTTTCATTTTTCTGGGACGGAGATGGAGAAAGACTGGAAATCCTTTCCAATTAGCAATGTCGTTATTCTTCCTGCTACTTGCTATTGGTCGATGTTTCTATTTCATAGGTGACTTCTATGCTGATCCACAAAGTCTTACTGGTGAATTGGCTGTTTACCTTCCTTTCCTTGGCGAATCTCCAATCTGGCTAATGGGTGGTGCTTTCTTCCAATGGATGGCGCTTGCTTTATTATCAGCAACCGCTGGTTTCATGATTTTCGGGAAGAAATGGGCTCAAATTGCATTCGCCGTACCTGCCGTGGCAATTGGGATCTTTCTTGGATTTGTGCAACTTGATGCACAAACAAGGGTTCTTCTTTCTGGTTCTGCAGGTGCAGTCTATGCTTTATTCATTCCATTGCTTTTCTGGTACCTTGCGTGGCAATCTGGTGGGAATTTACGAATGTCAAATCTGTTCCTTGGCTTTGGATTCTTCGTACTATTTGCAGGTCGGGTGATTCATGCAGCTCGATACGTCCTAAGGGATCTCGTATTTGGCTCAGTAACAATTCCTGGAATTCTCGCACCGGGTCTAATTGTGATTGGACTCATCCTAATTGCCATTGGTAATGAGTGGGGTCAAACATCATAGCCTAATCGAGATTACAACTTAGATTATATTGGTAAAATCAGCATGACAGGAAAAAAGGTCTTATCCAATCTCTTTCCATTCTAGCAGTTTCATATCTTCAAGAGTATTGAGTGACTTTTGAACTTCTTTCAGATGCATGCCAATTTGATCTGCGATATCCCTGGTTGTGAGCTTACCATCACATTTCTTGGCAACATCAAAGGTTAGTTGGCTCATCTGCCCCAAGCGTACTAGCATAGGATTTACTTTCCCTTTGAGGACCGGAACGACAATCTTTGTTTCGGATGCACAACCATTCTTTGTGATTTCATCTAGTGTCTTATAGAACTCTTCGAAAGGCTCGAGGTTGCCATCCCATTCCTGGAGCATGTTCCCATATCTCTTTGTGAATGCATTGTTTACTTCTGCAAGAACAGCCATCGCGGCATTTCCGTCATCAACTTTGTCAACTGTGGCTGCGACAATGACATTGTCTTTCAGTGAGAGACATATGTCGAAAGCTCCAAAGTCTATCACATGAACTCTATTGCCGTCACTTAACTCTCGACCAAATTGAATCAGTGCAGTAAGGAAACCACTAATGAGGTTCGGATCCATGTCTGCCTCGCCATATTTCCTGTCGAGGACACAAAGTCCGCTGTCGGCAATCAGGATGTACACGGCTTGTATCAAGGTACGTAGCTCCCACTGCTGAAATCTGAATGGACTACTGCGCGTGTCTTTATATCACTTCGTGTGGCCTCCTCTATCTTTGAGAGAGGTTTATCTGTAGTATCTTCTTGACTAGAAATGGTGAGTGTTTTGGATACTGCTAAGGATGCTAGATTGCTAGTACTTGAGGATGCTCTCCGACGACTCAATGAACTTGTGGGAAACAGGAAGTTAAAATTACATGTTGACTATTCCAAATTAGGAACCACCCTGCAACAGGCTGGAAGCTTAATCTATGAGGTGAAGTATTCCTATATTCCCGCTCCTAAAGTAGCTGAACTGGAGGCCACGAGGAAAATTGTTGATTCTATTGCTGAATTTCGAAATATACTCGAAGATGCAATCAAATCATCTGGATACAAACCAGCCACTGTGAATGAAAAACTCAGCCTCATCGATGCCTTCTATGCATTTCGTATTGCAGAACATCTTATACACAAACTAAAAGAATTCGATGATGAGCCCGGGTATGCAGTTGAAATTCTTGCAGTAGAAGTGAGTCAGACACAGAATGTACCAGATTCGAAGAACCTTACAGAATGTCGATGTACAGATGGGTCGAGAATCTGGAAAATCATTACTAATATTCAAGGGATAAAAACTGGTAACAAACTTGCATGTGCTGTATTGCCCCCAGTTGAGATGATGGGGATCATCAGTGAGGCAATGTTTCTAGGGGGTACTCCACTCTCCGAAGATACAAAACTCGGAATGATGAAGAATCCACCTACCACAGCACTTGCCCACGCTAGAGCTCAGGTTCTCCAGATAATGAAGAGGATGATGTAGATGCAGCTCAGAGAGATTCAAGAAAAACTCATTAAATTCCAAAAAGACCGAGGATGGGACAAGTTTCCTGCTTCACTGGTGTTTGCACATCTAATAGAAGAACTAGGGGAAATCTCGCGGCACATTACCATTAAGGAGGGTTACAAGGTGGTAGGACTAGGTCACGATGCTCCCAAGAAGGAGGATTTAGAGCGTGAGTTTGCTCAAGCCTTCAACCTCTTCACACAAATCGCCAATAGCTTTGATATTGATCTTGAATCTGCTGTGTTATCTGAGCTCCAGATAATGGATGAACGTTTTCCAGCTGAAGATTGGTTTCGCTACATGAATGAGAGGGAATCCTGAGTGCTTTTATTTTCAATTGAAAATCTAATTCTACGCCATTCTTCTACTAGCTTCTAGTGCCTTCTTAGCCATATCTTCCAAGTCCTTTGTGGCTGCAAGAAGTCCTAGTGCCTTGTTGTGGACAACTTTGATATTCTTCTCCTTTGCCCATTGAGCTAAACCTGTGACTAACGGTCCTAATGCGGTTCGAGCTGCTTCAACCGTTCCTACTGCTTTCCCTAGAAGCTCTACACTATGCTTTTTCTCTTTTCCAGCTTCTGCTACCCTGAGCCAGACAAGCCCATGGATCATATAGAGTGCATCCAACATCAATGTTGGGGACTTTGGATTATCCTGAACCTTCTTGAGGAGTCTTCCCTGTCTCTCTTCGAAGACTTCTTTGAAGAGACTGAATGCTTTCTTATCGTTTCCTTTGTCAAGTTCAATGATACCTTTCTGAAGTTTTTCGTCTGCTTCTGACAATGAAATCACTCCTGACCAATAGTCTTAGACGGTTGCTTTTTGTGTACTAGTCTATTATGGGTTTCTACTCCAGACCCTTAAAGGCGTGTATTTCCTCTATGACTATATCTCGCAACTTTATTATGTAGCGTTTGGAGGCGTTTCTACTCACTACTATTAAGAGGTTGCTAAATGACAAAGGACACGTTCACATTTGAAGAATTGAAGAGGACTAATCACCGTGAAATTAAGGAAATACAGGATAGAAAGTTCAGTGCATTCATTCGCTACCAAGTCTGGCCAAATCACCCTTATTATCGCAAGTTGTTCAAAGACCATAAGATTGACCCATTCAATATCATGTGTATCGAGGACTGGGCTAAATATCAAATACCCCTTGTGAAGAAAATCGATTACCGGGAGAATATTCAAGACTTCGTTCTCAATCCAACAGAGGTGGATGGGAAACCGCGTGACTCAGCTGAAGCGATTAGCAATCTCATGAAGTATTCAAATGAGGCAGGTCACAAGGATCTGGCGAAGTTCATCAGGAATAATGGTGTAAAGGTCAAACTGGGTCTTGGAAAAGCCGCTGCTACAGAACGATTGAAGGAACGAGCAACATACCAGTTTTCTCCTCTACAATTCTGGTTTAGTTCAGGAAGAGCCTCCGGTCTTCCCTCGCCAGTTTTCTTAACTCGTTATGATAATGAACTGCTGTACAAAAACTGTGTCAAGGTTGGTCAGTTGGCAATTGAGCCCTATGCCAATAGTGATTGGGAATGTGCCAGCATGAATCTTTTCCCTTATGCACCTCATCTAGGATGGCATGCAGTCAACATGGGTCTTAAGCAGCTATCAAAGTTCTATGTCGCCACCAGTGCTGGCGGTGCGATTCCAAGTGAACGACTCGTTGAACTTGCGGGACTATTCAAAGTAAACAGTTTTGCTGGAATGCCAAGTTACCTTCGCAACAGATTCTTCAGAACAATGAAAGAATCGAAAGACTACGAAGCTCCAGAGAAGAATGTCCTCCTACTTGCTGGAGAAAAAATCTACGAACCTGTAGTAGATGATATGATCGCAACATTGGAAGCGAAAGGCGCAAAGGAAGTTCATGCTGTTGGAGGATATGCCTCATCTGAGAGTAAGATTTCATTTGCTGTCCAGTGTGACAGGCATGGACCATATCACAATGTTTCTCCATTAATGCTTGCATTTGAACTGATTACATTCAATGATGATGGAACATATGATTTCGTAGGTGAAGATGAATCAGGTCACATGTGCCTATTTCATCTTGATGGTACTGGTACTGTGTTTGAAGGATTTCTCCTAGGAGATGTCGCTTCACATCAAGAGAAGGGTAAGTGTCCAGTATGCGACTTTGATGGGCCATTCTTCTGGGACATTGGCAGAACAAACGATGCTCAAGCTCAGATGGATATTATGGGATTGAGTGAAAAGAAGATCAAAGGTGCAACAGTCAATCTCACAGCTCTAAGAGAAATGCTCCTATCACTGAGTCAGATTGAGGAAGTGCAAATTGAGGTGGCAAAGGAAGACATGTCTGATCCCTATAGTATGGATGTACTAAATCTCTATGTTGCTCCTCGTGGTCCAGTGTCTGGTGATTACAAATCTCTAATACTTGAGATTCAAAAAATGACTAAGACAAACACAGAAGTCACTCCAGGCGTGAGCATCATCGGCTTTGAGGAACTTGTAGAACGAGCTGGTGGCATGAAATTTATGGAGATTATCGACAATCGACCAAAACCTGCTTAGTTCTCACTCTCGATGCGGAGATGTTATAACTCCGGAGTAGTAGAATTTAGGTATACGGAGGATTTGAAATGGCGTTTGAAGACGACTTGGGATACGACTCATCTCAACCAGTAACCCAGAATTTCACTCTCAGTGCAACAAACATTGTATCAAGAACAATATCATTATGGACGAAAAAGATAATTCAATACATCATCATTATGGGCATCATTAGCGCAGCTAGCATCGCTGTTTCATTTGTTCTTCTCTTTGTTCTATTTGATTCAATCGGATCTATCGGGCCGGATCCTATTAACTATGTGATACAATACCTATTGGACCAGTTTTCAAATCCAACTGTGGTTGTCTTATTCATAGGGTTTAGTATCTTCGCCTTCGTGTTGAATGCGATTGTTTATGGTGCTGCAATCAAATTCACCCTGGATGAATATGGCGGAACTGGGGGCGATATAGGCCACAGTTTTTCGCATTCTCTCAGTCGACTTGTTACTATAATAGTCGTACAATTGATAATAGGTGCCATTGTGGCTGTTGTACTTACACCTTCAACAATATATCTTACTAGAGCCTTAGCAATGATTGATATCTCGGATCCATACAATCCGATTATTCCATCACAAGCAATTGAATTAATGATGACAGGTATGATCATCCTTCTGGTTGGTGGGATATTTTTAATTTACATTCAAGTTAGGCTACTTCCCACACTAGCAGTTGTGGTTGATACTGACTTGTCTGCAATCGATTCATTGATGAGGTCTTGGGATCTGACGAGTGGGAAATTCTTCCACACATTCGGCAGCTATATCCTTCTTGGGATAATAGTTGGCATCTTCGGAATAGTTGTCAGTGCTGTTGCAGCCTTCACATTCTTGCCAATGTCATATCTTGCCGTGATTGAGTCTTTTGTAAGTTCACTCTTGTTTGGAGCTCTGACCTACGTTTATACGGTGGTCCTCTATAGAGACCTAGTTTCTAGGACAGATACTTCTACACTTCAAGACTTAATGATTTGATAATCTGAAAAAGAAGAGGCATTGGGGGAGATCACTCCCCCGGCTATTCTATTTGAGTTTATGTTTCTTCACAAAATCGGACAGAACATCCTCAAGATTTGGTCTTCCAATCTCTTGAAGATCATAGCGTATGCGTGTGTTTGGCTTGTCAATCTTAATGACTCTGTTCAGGTCAATAGGAGTTCCGATGACAATTGCATCAACATCTGCCTTGTTGATTGTTTTTTGGAGTTCCTCCGTCTGCTCCTTACCATATCCCATGGCCGGAAGCACGTCTTCAAGATGTGAGTACTTCTCAAAGGTATCTTTGATGCTACCAACAGCAAATGGTCTTGGGTCCACGATTTCGGCGCCTACTTTTCTGGCTGCAATGTATCCTGCACCATAAGGCATTTCTCCATGGGTAACTGTCGGACCATCCTCTACGACAATAACACGCTTACCCTTTATCTTCTCAATGTCTTCAATTGTTAGTGGGGAAGCCGCATCGATAACGGTTGCTCTAGGATTGACCATCATTATGTTCTCTCTGACCTCCTCCACATCCTCATAATCAGCAGTATCAACCTTATTGATAACCACAACGTCTGCCATGCGGAGATTCGTTTCTCCAGGATAATAGGTCACCTCATGGCTAGGTCGATGAGGATCAGCAATGACAATGAGAAGGTCTGGTTTGTAGAATGGGAAATCGTTGTTGCCACCATCCCAGGTGATAACATCTGCTTCGGTTTCAGC
>JBHLRC010000128.1:0-9066 GCA_048882965.1 Candidatus Thorarchaeota archaeon | reverse complement strand
GCAAAATCGCGTTCATCAGGACGCCCTTCCATAGCCTTCCAACCGCCAAGATTGAAGGAATGAGCTCCTAGAAACTCTACGGATGACACAACGTGAAAATGTTGTTCTTCCAAGATCTGTCGAGTTGAATAATGAGCAGGGTGGGTCCCAAAACCTCCATATGTAAAGAACATCGAACATTTTTTGCCCTGACCATTGAGCGTCCCTAACCATTTTCTCACAACTCTCGGAGCCCGCCTAGTGTGAACGGGCACTCCGAACACCACGGCTTCATACGAGGTCAAATCAGTTTCTTCTTGTCTATCCTTATAGGAGGTCACATCAGACATGGTGACTTTTGCGCCCATTTCGTCAAATCTCTCTTCAATGACCTTTGCCATTTTCGCTGTATTGCCTGTGGCTGAAAAATATACTATCAAAACATCCATATCATTTACGCTCCGCGTACCATTCAACATCAACCTACCATGGCTAAAGATAACCTACTTCTATATGAGTTCCACGCTTCTGCAATCATAAACATTACAGCAATGAAAAACATCGCAGAGTCTATAGTAATCTGTCCATCTGGGAGTCGGCTACCATCACTTGTCCAAATGAAAAAGGTCATGAAATGAACTATTGCTACACCAAAGGTAATCCAACCTACAAATCTTAAACCCGGATTCCCAGTAATGTTCGATTCTTCTCTAATTATCTTACCAGCAGAGTTTGCAAGTAGAAATGCAACTATATAACACAATACTTTGATAAAACAGGAAGCCATGTTTATTGCTGAATCAGTGCCATGAGTCGCTTCAGCTACAAGACCTAGAAAGTAGCCTGTAATCGCAAACACTGAACTCAATATTATCCTAAGTTTAGCCGTCATACTTACACATCCCTCGATTGTGGATTTCTTGGGAAGAACTTCCTATAGGGAAGGAAGAGCCCAAACAGGTTTATCGACAAAATCGGGATCCACTGCAGCATCTCATTGATGTCGCCAAAGAAAACTGAATTGTAGATTCCCTGACCCACTAAAAGCGCAGGTGCCAGCCACAGAGTGTACCACGCCCACCTTTCGCCCTTCCGAAAGCCGGTCAAGGTTATAGCTAAGACAAACAAGGACCAGCTAATCTTGAGCATGCCTAATGCGCCCATTAGCCAACGAGCATATAGAGCAGCCTCAGGGCTCAAAACCTGAAGCTCACTCCAGGACATACCCAGGATATGTTGAACGTCTTCCTCCATCAAAACATCCGGAGTGAATGCTTGGTATAGACCAACCACTAACCATAGTATCCCCAAGAAAAGGAATACAACCCATCCATACTTTTCATTTACTCGCTCCACCAGAAACCACCAGAAGCAAAGAATCATTCATTGTATATGTATCTTAGGGAGTTTTGTTTCAAAATGAGAAAGAAATGCTTTCAAACAGATAAAATCCAACAGGAGTACTTACCATTTCACTATGAAATCGTCATGGCCAGAGAAATCTTCGGACCTGACTATCTACCATACAGGCAAGAGAAGCAGATGTGATTTTAAATTCAAAACGAGAGAGGAGCTTTCTCTCCCTTATACTGTTTTTTTTATTTTAGCAGCCATGGACAACAATCTTTGTTTGTTCTGTGGAAGTCCTCCCATGTAAGCCAACCTAATCTACGACGAATCATAAGCCAGTTCAGATTCTGCCTATGAGATAAATCAGAAGCAAGGGAGTCTGGGTTCTTCTTGTAGTCAGTGAACTTGCTTCCGTATAACCTGCTGGAGAGATTGATCTTGAACAGTTCAGGTGTCAGCAGGAGGAAAAGGGTATGCTCAGGATTCCGATTGCATAATGGTTCGCAGAGATTCTTGTTTTCATCCAACATGACGTCAATGATTCTAGCCATCTGATTTCGCATGGCATCATAGGTGATTTGACCGCTGATATCGGAAAGAACCTTCGCCTCTATTACCACAGCAAATCCGTTGTCAGGATTGATGAGGATTGCATCCAGACGTGTTGGACCTTCAAGACGATTGATAGAATGCTTGCTATGAGAACCTGCAATGATGTGGGGTATGAGTTGCCGTTCGTGCACATGTTTCTGAAGCCAAGACTTGTAGGACGAAGGTGAAGGCAAGGATGTTTCAAAGAATAACTCCAGTTCTCCTTCCAGACATTCTCGCCAGGAGCTCAGACCAGCCAGTGGTGGATTGGTACCATAAGCATCAGTGAAGAGTTTCTGCAACATCATCAGTCGTTGTTCGTTATAGAACATCGTCATCAGGCAGGATGCAACCCAAAATCGTTCATCCTTCTCTATTTGACAAGGATTCTTTGTTTCTGACAGAGGTTTACCTTTGAGATTCGGATTTTCAGCAAGAAACTGATGATAACGTTGGATACTGGTCTTGTAGTAGCTCAGATGACTTTCATTTCTGACACATTCCTTTTGCTGTTTGACCTTGGCAAAATGGGTCAACAGCTGCTCATCTGTGAAAGGAAGATATGTATCATCTAAAATCTCATTCATAACTGTACCTCATCATAAATAGAGAAGAGAGGATTCAAGAAGTTTACTCCTATTTCGAATTAATAGTCATGGCAGGTGAGGTCTTCGGACCTAACTATCTGCCATACAGGCAAGAGAAATAGATGTAGCGAAATACTCACGAGAGTGTTATCTTCAGATGCAACGAGTGTCCAAACTATCGATCTCTACTGTAGTTCCATTTAAGATGCAGCCATACACCAAAGACCATGTAACCAACACCAGCGAACATCAAAGTCCACCACTGTTCTTTCCCAAGCAAGTAGGCAATCACACTACCTATGACCAAGCATATACCCATTACTAGCAAAGCCAATACGATCAAGAGTGGATTTGTATGGTGTAATCTATATTTCCCACACATATCATTTTGTTAATAGAACATCTAATCTTAAGAATACAACCATTTCATAATCGAACCATATTCTCTTTGTAGCATCTAATGTTGTTAATTCGTAAATTGAGGGATAAAGAGGGAATTGCTCTATCTATCTGCAAAAGGCGGTTTGAGGGGTTAGGAAAATTATTGAACCAGACTATCTGCCGTACAGGCAAGAGAAACAGATGTGATTCTTATGGAATAGGAGCCTTCTGTGCTCCTTTTCACTTAATTATGCAATTCCTTATGTTTATACAAGCTGGACGTAGGGATTCTAGAATAATAAGGCCATTCGAGTTGGACAGCAGAAATCTTAAGGTCATATTGAACAACAAGTTAGATGCACATTGAGGAGGAAAAGGTGTAACTGGTATGAGTAGGAAATTGGTGGTTTCAATAATTCTCATCATCCTGATAGCTTTACTAGCAATCATGGTATGGATAAGTCGGCTTTGGAGCTTTCCAGGTCTATGGTAAAAAGACGTAATGAATCAGGGTTGAAGTGAGTTAGAAGACTACTTCCTGACCTATGGCACGCGAGAGATCTTCAGACCTGACTATCTGCCATATCGCCAAGATAAGCAGATGTAGTTTCGAAAAAAGAGAGAGGGCCCCCTCTCTCGTCCTATCCTTTTCTTTGCGATTGATTATTGATTGGCTATATTCTGAGTAATGAGTAAGAACCTATGCTCATGGACATCAATGAAACCTTTAGCTAAAATCTCCTCATGAATCTGTAGAAGCGCATTAGCATACTTATCGACTGTGAAGTCCTTTACGACCCAGGGAATTGCCTTTAGATAGAACACTAAAGCGCCAATATCGTAGAAGCGTGTCACTGGAAATGCCTCCATGGTCTGGAGAACCTTGAGACCTGCATCCTGCAATTCCTTAGCCACTGAAGTGGCATTCCATTCCATTTCCTCAACAACTGGTTCATTGGCTAATAGATTGTTGATATCAATGTCGTTTTGTTCTCCTACCTGCTGTGTAATGAAATAACCCTCAGGTTCCAGGATTCTTCTGACTTCTCCAGGAGCATAGGACTCATGGCGATTAATAATGAGTTCAAACTCGTTCTCTTTGAATGGAAGGTCAGTGTCCTCGTTGAATTGGAATACATGAACACCAAGAGGTTCCAGTCGGTTTTTTGCAACAGGATAGTTAGGTTCAAAGCCTTCAGTAGCACAGCTATGTTTCGGAAACGGTTTCAACCGAGAGAGAAATTCTCCACCTCCTGTCCCCATGTCAAGGAGTGAACATGCCCTTCTGACATAAGGAATGACAATACTAGCATAACTCCATGGAAGTGGTTCTGATTGCATTCGTCCGGTTCGTGAAACATATGAGAAGTCCCATCCTGTGAATGGTTGACTCGCTTCACCTATGAAAAGGTCAAATAATGCTCTACTAGTTGGCCGATTAACCATTAACTTCACTCTCACTCCAGTATTTAAAATTCGAATTCGTACCATGTAATAAATAGTCATGACTCGGGAGACATTCGGACCCAACTATCTGCCGTTTAGACAAGAGAAACAGATAGGAGTAGGAGCATGCCAATCCAAAGTCGGAAGTCTTAAGTCAAAGGTCCGAGGCTTTAATGGATTACATGATGAATCAGAGAGAATCATCGACCGTACCAGAGAGGCAAGACTCTTGGGAGTCTGGGGAATAACAATAACCTAGTTCTTGGTTTCGATCATTGTGAAATTTAGGAGGAGAGAGTACGAAGAAGAGAAATATTGCAGGAGTCGGACTGGTTACTATACTTGTGTTGATTATGGTCATGCCATTGTCCTCAAGTACATCGATTGTAGCACCAAATCCGGTGAAGGATTCTACTGAAGCTCAAACAGCCCTGATAATAAATTCAGACTTCACATTCACAGAAGATATGAATACACCAATAATTGTCGCTGCGGATCACGTTGTTATAGATGGAAACGGATTTACACTCCAAGGGCCTGATGCAGGGAATGATCCCAATGTCTTCTTGGTGGGCATTGACATCTCTATGAAGAGCAAGGTCACGGTTAAGAATTTACTCATCCAAGGGTGGGATGTTGGCATTGGTATGTATCGAGGTAGTAAATGCAAAATCCTGGACAATACAATCATGTTCTGCCATATTGGCTTGGTTGATAGTGGAGGCGTGAAGAATATGATTTCTGGAAACACAGCAAACAGCAATGGATATGTTGGCTTCCAGATTTTGTCCAGCTACAAGAACCAGCTACTGAAGAATTTAGCTAATGATAATGGTTGGGGGGGATTCTTCCTTGGTTCCTCTTCAGAAAATCGCATTGTTGAGAATACAGCTATTGGGAATAATGTCGGTCAGGCACATCCAGCATGGGGTAATGGATTCATGGTGTTTTACTCCAGTTCGGGTAATTATTTCACACATAACTTCGCATCCAGCAATGGCCGTGGTTTCTGGCTGAATACTGGAACATCAGACAACGACCTTGTAGAAAACATTGCGACTGATGAATGGGATGGAATTAACTTGTTTGAATCCAGAAATAACTATCTCTCAGGAAACACCATCACAAGTTGCGAAAATGGTATTCTGGCAGCCGGAGCAGTAGAAAACTGGTTAGAGGCAAATGTCATCAGTTGGCCCCTGGGAGGACCTTATTACCCTCCAGGTGAGGACTATATCTATCCCAACTTTGGTATAGCCATCACTGAAGGTGGGGATAACACCGCAATAAGGAACAGTGTTTCAAATCTTCCTGTAGGTTTTTGGCTTGATTGGACTGAGAACAACTATCTAGTTGAAAACACTGCAACAAACTGTTATCAAGAGGGTTTTCGTGTCTTGGCTTCAGATTTCAACACTCTTGAACATAATATGGCAACGTATACAATCGAACTTCCTGAGTTCTGGATGCCTTCAGGATTCTATGTGTTCGAAGTATTGCCAGGAGTAATAGAGTCATCTGGCAATAACGTGTTTTTAGAGAACACAGCCACAAACGTTGTCTTCGGATATCGTATGGGGGAAGGAACATATGAAACAGAGCTTATTCGAAATGAAGCTCTATACAACAGACGAGGATTCGAGGGAGGTGGGACTGGGATGCATTACATCGAAAATATCGCCTCATACAATTCAGAATGCGGATTCTCAATACGTGCATCAGACAGCTACTTCATTGGAAACACAATAACACACAACGGTTTTGCGATATATGGCCATGGCATCTGGATGATTGATTCGGATAGAAATGTTTTCCAAAACAACTACATATTTGATAGTTATAGGGGTTTTGAGTTCGCAGGAGATTCTAATGATAATCGCGTTTATAATAATACGATAGAGGGCTCATATGCTTCTTTGATTATCATAGACACATCAATGAGTAACTATGTGTACCATAACAATTTCATAAGCGAAACTAATCTAGTCTGGTATGGACCTGGACCACTCATAGATTACAACTATCTTTACAACCCAGATTCATTAGAGGGCAATTATTGGTCGGACTATGACGGTACTACAATCCCATGGCATTTCGATCCCTATCCCTTCATGACGATGAACGGTTGGCTCTAGTAGATTTTTGAGAGAAGTGGAGCAGAGGTTAATCCTCTCTCCTATTCTCGTTCTTTGTAATTATCTTAGCACAGGAGATACTGGGCTTAGACTATCTACCGAGTCGGCAAGAGAAACAGATGTAGGTTCAAGTTACAAATCGAGAGAGAATCTACCTCTCTCCTCTACTCTTTTTCTTGATCACTCAACATGATGCGCATATTGCTAATACCAAAATCGCACCGTAAAGCAAGTTGGCATATGAGTAGAGTACTGAGGGACTAGCTCTTCTCACGAAGATGATGAGATATACTGAAGTCGCCGCAATGAAATGCAGGAAGTAAGCACTACTATGGTACAAGGGAATGAGTGTAAGAGGAAAAAGTAAAGCTAGTAACTTCGCAATCTTTTCTGATTTCTCAAGCCCGAGTACACATACAGCCGTCTTCAGACGCGCGTTCATATCACTCTTGTAGTCTGCTATATGATTCCAAAGCTCGATTGTGACTGATAGAAAGAAAATGGAAACAGCAATCAAGAAAACTCCCACAGTCAACGAGCCAAAGATGAGTGCTGGCAGCAAAAGAATCATCGAACCAAAGAACATCCCATGAGATAAAAGATCTAAGGGAAACCTAGCTTTGAATCTGAGAGGAGGAGCTGAGTAGAAGAAAGACAGCAGGGTAAGACCGAGGTAATAAAAGAAGACAACCGGACCAAACCATGCAGAAAGCAACTGTCCAGACAAGGCAAGCGAATATGAGAAAGTGACAGCTTGGTCTTGAGTGACCTCTCCTGTGGCTACGGGATTCCTTCTTGATTTCTTGAACGTGTCCTCTTCCATATCGAAACTATCGTTTATGGCAAAGCTGAATCCCAAGTAGGTCGAGACCATTAGAAAGAAGATGATGATGTCAACAAGTGGACCTGTAAGTCCCCCGGACACAACGAAACCAAGAATTGCTGTGCAAAGAAATGCATACCAACCCCTTAGCCTAATCAGTCGGATGTACGAACTCATTTGAAAGCCTCCTTCCCACAAATTGTTAGCGAGATATGTAATGTGTATTGTCACTTCAGCAATCTAGAATGCAACTTATGCTAAATTGATCTCAGAAAATCGTAATGGCACGCGAGATATTCAAACCCGACTATCTGCCGGGCAGGCAAGAGAAGAAGATGTAGGTTCTAATTTTCTCTTTCAGCCTGTTCAGCTATTTTTAGTTGGTCCTCAGCTAGCTGGATCAAGTTCAAGCTATTACTTATTACTGAATGAAACCAATTGTTGGCAAAAGGGGAAGGTTTCGCATGAGATACAAGAGAAAGATCACATCATTTCTAGTTTCTTTCCTTCTAGCATCACTCGTACTTTCATTCATACCTCAAACGAGTTTGCAGAGTAAAGAACAGACTGGGACAGAGAAGGAATTTGTAGACACAGTGGTTGCAGGGACTCCTCATGGACCCATTGCCATAAGTGGAAATGACGTATTCAAGACTACAGCAGAAGCTGAGTCATGGGCTGGAGAAGGTTCTGAGAGTGATCCATACATCATCGAGGATTATGACTTCGATATAGGCGGGACAGATGTAAATGGTATTGACATAAGTGATACTACAGTTCACTTCATTATCAGAAACTGTAGCTTCACTGGTGCAACAGCAGTTGGAAGAGCAGGGATTTGGCTGGAGAACGTGACGAACTGTGAGGTTTCTAACAATGTATTGTTCACAAATTACATTGGGATGTACCTCGAATGTGAGAATGCAAGAATCATAGGCAATGACATTGACCTTGACGCATGGAGCAAAGGAATTGCAGCCAATTATTTGCAGAACTCCATCATATCTGGAAATGAAATCAATGGGAGTGGAGGCACTACAGGGTGTAGTCTATGGTATATCGAGAATAGTGAAATATCAAATAATAGAATCAGAGATACAGCTGGTGAGTCTTTGGAGGTTGATTACTCGTCCAATGTCACCATCTCAGATAATGACTGCATCAGTGGAGGAGCTGTTGGAATAAGCTGCTACGATACAAGCAACTCCACCTTTGTTCGAAATTTCTGTACGCAGAATGTAATAGGAATAGCATTGGATTCTTGTTTTGACAATCTTGTCAGGGACTGTATACTGGAGAGAAATGAGAACGGGATCGTTTTATTGCTCTCAGAATTCAACCGAGTAGAACTCAATAAAATACGCGACAATGATCTACGCGGAATCCGGATACAAACCGCTACTCCACAGAATATCTTCAAGTGGAACATTTTGATGAATCACTCTCTAGCTAATGTATTCTGTGATGACTCTGCTAACTTGGTCGACTACAATTACTATGATGATTATTTGGGCCATGATTATGACGGAGATTATATCGGTGACCTTCCCTACACTCTAACGGGTACTGTAAGCTGCGTTGATAATCACCCACTAATCGTAGAGCCGTCATTTCCTGGATGGAATCCTGCCCCATCAGATCAATCTCTAGAATTTGGACAGAGGCTGATCTACAGTCTTGGAGTTTCATCTGTAGTACCAATTGAAGACTGGAGTATCAGTGACACTACCAATTTCATTATTGACAGTATGGGAACTATCAGGGACTTTGACAC
>JBHLRC010000127.1:0-9071 GCA_048882965.1 Candidatus Thorarchaeota archaeon | reverse complement strand
GCCACCAAGTTGTGAGGAAGTTGGCCTCAGCACCTCCATTTGTTGCGATGATGTGTTCAGCTGTGGTCCCGGGGTAGTGATAGGAGATAGCTTCGCGGAGAGCCAATGTACCGTTTGTCTGAGAGTAACCAAGTTGGATGTCAAGGAGCTGGTCCTGTAACTTCTTTGCGTCAACAAGTTCACGGATATGCATCGGTTTTACTCCACTCTCGCTGAGATTGTACTCCACACGATGTTCCCACTCAGACTGCATTCGTTCAAGCTCAAAACGTTCTAGCTTCACTGGTCCAAACACCTGATAGGGACAGAAGTAGTGTACCATATGAACCCTACTTTCAGGTCACTTGCTGAGATATTTCTCAAGCTCCTCTGTCTTCATCTGAGCTATAATTTGCTCTTTGTGAACCTTGAATCCAAGTCGATTGTTGATGGAAAGCATAGGAGCATTGCTAGTAGCATTACCAGTGACGACCGTTGTGACAGTTGGGAAACGTTTACGGATCTCCTTCAACATGATGGCCTTTAGCCATTTGCCTTTCCCAGATCCGCGATACTTCTCAGAAACACCAGTGAGGTCCTGTGTGATAAGAGGATCTTTAGAGGGGCGATAAAGAACCTCAGTCAATCCGGAGATGTCACCATTCGATTCTCGAGTGATGGCAGTTATCCAGGTTACATCAACATCTTTCTGATACTTTTCATATGTTCTACGGAGCTCTGGTGTGATGAAGAAATCACCAACATCCAAATCCTCACGTGGTGCTTGATTGCCAATCTCTGAATAAGTCTTGCAATACTGCTCTATGATATCATCTGGACAATCTTGAAAGAATTCAAGCTTAGATTCAGGAGACCTTACTGGTCCCTCCTTAATCCATTCATCCACCATATCCCAATCTATCTTCGTGAGGTCTAGGCGATTCTCGACCGAGGAGAGGGCTTCTTTTGCTTTCAGTTTCCTGATGAAACGTTTACCATGTTCTTCAGAAGTTTCTGCAATGATTAGTGTCTTATCGTATCTCTTAGCAAAATCGAGAATGACTTGAAGAAGCTGCTGAGCGATGCCTTTTCCTCTAAAAGGAGTAAGCAACGCAAGATTGTAGACAAATGCGAAATGCTTGTTTTCCTCATAGGACGGAGAGGTTTCTTTCATCATACTCACACGAACGAGACCGATCCATTCATCGGGCTTTCCCTTTTCATGAATAGAGTGAGTTTCGATATATTCTTCTTCTCTCATGAAACGTAGGCTCTTTTCCACAACCTCATCTGCTGTGATTGGATCACCAGGTGCAAATTCAGGATATCTCTTATACCTAAATTCGTGAAACCGTCTCCACTCTTCTTTGGTTGCATTGAAAGGATCAAATGGCTTTAGCTCAATCTCCATGTTTAATCACCCACACGATTGGCTCTCACCGGTTTATTTCTTGATTAAATTTATCGGTGTGCGTAGTTCAGGTTGGAGATTCAATATCTAGGATTGGAATGACATAACGTTGGATGTATCCGGTTTCAGCATCATAGGAGATACTCTTGAGAGTACTCCGAAATGCAGGTGCAATGAGTTCTTCATCAAAGGAGTGAACAAGAAGAATGAGTTGAGCACCGGACCCAGTGATGAAGAGAGTAGCAGTTTCAATTGTGTTCGAAAAGGTCAACCTGTCAATGCCTTCCATGATCTTATCTGCGATCTTGATTGCCGCCTCATAGACCGAATCTGGTCCTGACACACCTCGAGCATCGAACACGATGTACGAAGAACCTTGGGCGGTGACTTGAGCCACCATACTATTCAGTACAATGTCAAGAGTATAAAACCACCCAGAAAAATGAAAAGGGAATGAGAGTGCCCGCCAGACACGGGCACCATCATGTTAAACTAATCCGCATGGCTGATACTTCGAACTCTACTTTCGGTAGAGATAAGCATAAGCCAGTGCTTCAGTGGACTGAGCTTTCTTAGCTCGGTTCAACTTTCTCTTGTCGTTCTTAGCAAGTGCCATTTCTATTTCCTCCGTATTCGCTCACTTGATGCGAGCATAGTCGTAGTACAGGGACTCAAGCGTTCTGAGCCTCGGATTCCGATTCCTTCGTATGATGAAGGGCTCGTGGTTCGAATTTTCATCAGCCATTTTTCCTGCATCTCCTACAACCGTCGCGAAGCCTTACGGTTGTCTAGTATTATGTAATACTATTACAGAATATAAGTATTTTGGTTACTTATAAAACGAAATACACACCATTGCAAAATCATTTAACTATGGTTAATACATATATGAGTGTGAAAAGATATGATATTACGAGAAAAAAACGTGTGTCTCAATGTTGGTGAGAAGGCACCGGATTTCGAACTACCAGACCAGGATGGTAATATAATCCGCCTCTCAGACTATAAGGGGAAATACAATGTTCTGTTAGCACTGAATCCTGGTGACCTTGACGACTCATGCAAGAACTATCTTCTACTCTACAAGGACAACCTCGCCCATTACGAGGAGATGGACACTCGAGTCCTAAGCATAAACATGGACTCAGTAAGAAAGAACAAGACATGGTCACAGAGTCTTCATGGAGTTGGATTTCCGGTATTGTCTGATCACAGTCCTCTCGGTGTGGTGACCCTCAAGTACGATTGCTACACCCCAAAAGAAGGGTACGGTAAGCGAGGCCTCTTTGTAATTGATAAAAAGGGGATTATCCAGTATATCGATATACTTTCAGACAGAGTGAACAAGTGCCCTGATGTGACACAGATTCTCATGTCACTTCAGAAGGAAGAATGAAAGGAAGAAATAGAGATGGGTCCTAAGGGGCCCATAGGTGATTAGAAATCGCCCTCTTCTGCTGTAGTCTTCCGAACACCTGTACAGACAGAACTGTACTCAGTCAGTTTCCATTGGCCATCGTTGTTCTGTTGAAGCTGCAACGGTGTGTCCATGTCCTTACCAGCACTGTCAATGAAAATCTTCAAGCCTTTCCCATGTTGCTGCTTCTTAGTGACGGTCATGACAAGTTTGTCCTTGTCAATGCTGTAGCCATTCTTCGGAGTGCCGCCAACATATGAGCGAGCAATATTCTTGTTGTGTTTGAACTGGCCGATAAAGTACTTAGCACTCCTCCCTAGTTTAAGACCCGAAGGGGACTCCTCATCTTCAATACAGTCATTCTTGGAGACTATGACTGTCATCATCGCATCAGCAAGCTGGGGATCTTTTTCTATATTGAGGGCAGCAATCAAGTAGTAAAATATCGTGTTCTCTGGTTTTCCTGCATCCGCCTCCCATTCAGATTTGAACTTGGAAAACGATGTGATCATCTTCTTCGTGACCTTTGGCGTCTCAAATCACTCAATCTCGTACATCTATGCTACTCAAAAAGGTTCGTTGATTAGATTAAATCTACTAAAACACGACCCTCTCTCACTAGGCCCCATGCCAAGAACTGAAGCTGACTCCATCGTTCATAAGCTATAGCTTCGAATCCTTTGAGTTTACAGAAATAGAGTGTGAGAACAAGGCCATGAGACACTATTAGTACGTTTTTTCTGTGAAACATAATGTCCACTTTTCGAACTGCGTCTTCAAAGCGTTCTAGAGCGGATTCTCCAGACTCCCATCCTGGAACATTCTTTTGTGGTTCAGTCAGGGTTTTCCTGACACGGTCACGGTACTCCTCATCACTGAGTTTTCCCTCGTGCTCGCGAGTAAGTTCATCGAGTCCTGATAGCTGATACATCTGAACATCAAGACCCTCAGCAAATATCTCGGCTGTCTGTTTTGCTTTTTCCTCACTTGAGTGAATGATTCCGTCCATGACACTCAGTTTCTCAGACTTTGCCAATTCCTTAGTTAATCCAGCACCTTCTTTGGTGATGGGCCAAGTTCGTGCAGGAGTCGACAAATTCACCTTGGTCTCTGCATGCCTCAGAAAATAGAGCGAATTTGTCAATCTGATTCACCTAAGACGCGATTGTGTTCATATTACCTCTATAGTATAGGACTTCAAAAGGGGTGAGCGACAGTGAAGAGTCAGTTGGGTGTGGTAACTAATGGAAGGTAAGTTACCAAGACTCCTCGCGGACGCCCACCTCCTTTTGTTATGATTTCATGCTACTAAAGGGTTCGCATCGCTGAAAAACCACTGTTGTATACTGAATGAACAGCTTAGACTAAGGGTAACAGTGATATAGCGGTATCTTTGGATGATGGTCGACAGTACTAGTTAGTATCTGGAGGCAAACCAGAGGTGCAAAGTGAAACCAGTACAGTACAATCCGATGCTCGGAATAGATTGGATTTGATTCTATACTGGTACAAATTGAGCGCTGGGATGTTCTTTGGTTTTTTGAGCTACATGATAATGAGAGTGAGTGACTTGACATTCTTTCTCATAATTCCATTACTTCTTGTGGTTGCGTTACTTATCTCGTTCGGGATTGTGTATAAATACAACCAAAACCATCCCACTGGTTTCACACAGAAGATGATCATCAAGAGGTCATTAATGTATACAGGAACGTACTTCCTTGCATTCATTGCACTGGCAACTCTATCATTTTACTGGGGGGCATAACTATGAAACATCAAACACAATTGATCATAGTTTTGACAATCATAGCTGTGGTTGCCTTACCCCTCTTTTTCATCGTGATTCCAGCGAATCAACCGATAGGATTGCCTTTGGATGTAGACTACCTCACAGAGGGCGATTATGCCGGGAACTTCCTGGTCACTGACAATATTGGCAAGGTTCTGATTGTAGATACCGAACTCAATGTGCTCTGGGAGAGTGACGTCCCAGAGCGGTTTTGTCACGAATCAGGATTATTGCCAGACGGTAATATCATAGTAGCAGACACAGCGGTTGGCCGCGTAATCGAACTTAACATCTCAGATCCAAATGATATTGTGTGGGAATGGGATCCAAGGAACCCAGCCGATATCAACTGGACAGAACTTGCTATCAGAGCTGGGTGGAGTCAAAAAGCAATAGATTATGTCCAAAATCCGAAAGCCGATTGGGCCCATACCAATGATGCTGAATGGATTAACGGTACAAAGCTAGGTCGGACTTATGATTCACTGATGATATCATTACGTAACTTCAATCTCATCCTTGAAGTCAATTACACAGACACAAAAGAGGTCATCTGGTGGTATGGAGAGCCAGAGGACTATAACACACTCAACCATCAACACAACCCAGATGTCAGAGATAATGGCAATGTCATAATCTGCGACAGTGAGAACAGACGCATAATAGAAGTCAACTATACAACTAAAGAGGTAGTCTGGAAATTCCGTCTTGATTTTCCGTTTGGAGAGTTGAGATGGGCTAGGGACTGTGATGATATAGGCAATGACACCTACATGATCACTGACTCAAACAATGGACGTGTGTTCTTTGTTGATAGAGAGACAAAGACCATTGTGAAGGAGTTTGGTGGGTGGTATCTTATTCAACCGTATGAGGCAGACTATGTTGAGATTGACGGTAAGCATTGGATTCTGGTTGGAGATTCGCCCTCAACCGCAATCACACTGATTGATCCTGAGAGTGATACGTTTATTGTATATGGATTCCCAAGTATCCCTAACTATCTCAGACTGTTTGTTGGTCTGTTCTCGACCTATTACGCATTCATGTTCATCTCGCAGTTCTTGGCTGTGAAGGATCAGTCCGTTATTAACAGATTAAAGAAACCAAGCGTCTATCGAGAACTAACTTACCTCATATTGTCCATTATTATACTAATCTTTGGAGGCTCGCTCTATCGCTACTTGGTAGAATTTGGTCTTTGGAAGATTATGGATAATGCAATACACAATTGGGCTGTTTCAGGTAATTTATTCTAGACACCAATCTTTACTACTGATTCGAAATCACTAACAACATAGATCTTGTCGATTTTGACCCTCATGACTGCGCAGTCAGGGAAACTCACAAAATCCGCTAAGATTGGATGTTTCTGTACTAACATTGAGGCATAACCCTCACGGTCGTCCCCCATCACATCCTCCGCTGTTCCGATGATGGTTATTGATGTGGTTTCATTGAAGTCGTTGTTTTGTTCACTTCTATCATCAATCATGAGGGTGACTCTTGGATTTACAGCCATGTTCTCATACTTTAACCGTTGACGCATGGTAGCAAATACAAGTTCACGCATGTCATCAGTAACGACAAATCCAACAAGACTTGAATATGGTTCATTCTCTTTAGATGTTCCAAGAACTGCGATGCTTTGAGAATTGAGTACTTTGTCAATTCGCCTTTTGACTTCCGGATTAATATCCATAATTCTTCCCCAGAATAGTTCTATGTTTCAATAGACTCATCTTAATATTAATAACCATCGTTAAAAGATAATTTTTCATTATGAAAAGGAAGTTTCCAACTCTGAAAGGGGACAATCTGAATGGCAAGAGTGTCCAGATTCCTTCAGAGTTAAAGGGGAAATTCAATGTGCTGCTAGTTCCATTTCAGATGTGGCAACAAGACCTAGTCAATAGCTGGGTTCCATTTCTGGAACACCTCATGAAAGAGAATCCTGATTTCGATTTCTATGAACTCCCAACCATCAGAAAGATGAATTTCATCGCACGAAGAATAATTGATGGTGGGATGCGTGGTGGGATTCCTTCGAGAGAGACTCGCGAACGTACGGTCACACTATATATTGACAAAATCCCATTCAAAGACGAATTGGGAATATCAACTGAGAGCACACTCTATCTCTATCTTGTAGACAGACAAGGAACGATTCTCTGGGATGAGACTAGTGAACTGTCTGATGAGAAATCTGCGTCACTAGAGGCGGCTCTCAGAAAAGCATTGACTAATGATGGAGATTGATGTGAGAGAAATCCTAGTTCTGGGTTCAACAGGATATGTTGGCTCAAGACTTGTTCCAAGGTTGCTTGAGGAAGGACATACAGTTCGGGCGGGATGGAGAACAAGAAGCAAACTAGAAGCACAATCTTGGAAAAACCACCCTAATGTTAGACCAGTTCATGTCGATGTTTTCAAGACAAATGAACTGAGAGATGCAATTTCAGGTTCTGATACTGTGTACTACTTAGTTCACTCAATGTATTCAGGGAAAGATTTCAAAGAAAAGGATAGGATTGCAGCGAGTAATACTACAACATTCGCAGAGGAGCTCGGTGTCAAGAGAATCGTCTACCTCAGCGGACTAGGCGAGAAAGCCAACAGACTGAGTAAGCACCTATATTCTCGCAAAGAGGTTGACAAAGTACTGCGTTCAGGGAAGACTGCAGTAACAACGTTTCAGGCAGCAATGATTATTGGACCAGGGTCTGCATCATTTGAGATTATGCGTTATCTTGTTGATAGATTGCCGGTGATGATTACACCCAGATGGGTTAGAACTAGAACTCAACCCATATCTATCGAAGACACAATTCTCTACCTTGTCAGATCTCTCGACAAACCAGAAACGATTGGTGAAACATTCGATATTGGAGGTCCAGAAATAACAACATATCATGATCTGATGAGAGTTTATGCTAAGGAAGCAGGATTGCGGAGAAGAATTGTAGTTCCTATTCCACTTCTAACACCTCGATTGAGTAGTTATTGGGTGAATCTGATCACTCCGATTCAAGCTTCTATTGCTCGTCCCTTGATTGAAGGTTTGAGTCATGAAACAATTTGCAGTGAGAACAGAATTAGAGGAATTATTCCTCAGAAGCTTCTCACAATCAGAGAGTCGATTCATTTGACCTTATCATACATTGATTTGTCGAAAAAGAAACGGCAAGGTCGGTTTTAGAAACCGACCTGGATAGCCAGACATCATTGATTTATTAGTTGGTTGCAAAATCAAAGCGCGTTTTGATAATTGCAAAGATAGCAGTAAGAAGTACCATCGTAGGACCAACAAGTAGACCTGCCCAGAGAAATGCAGAGATGATTCCTAATAGCAAAAGTCGAATTTGCATCGATTTACTCTCTTGCCAATTCTCAGTCAGTACTACTCTTAACGTATACACTCCTAGAATGAGAGGAAGAACTCCAAAGAGAATGGAGATTATTATCTGAAGATTGACAGCGAACAATACAGATATGATAATCTGATAGAAGATTGTGATACCACTACCAAAGAAGAGTAGTGCACCCAAAGCACCAAGCCAGCTGATTCCGTTTTGCAGTTCATTGATTTCATCTTTTCGAGTCCAGAGTAGTCCCAGTCCAAAAAATAGTGTAGCAAGCATAGGAGCTATGATTGAGAGAAGACTTTGACCATTCCATTGGTGAATCGTCATAACACTGAAAGGAACGAGTAGCCATTCATCTAGTGTGAAGGATTCTACATAACCAAGTGCCACAGAAAATGCTCCTTCTTCACTCTCATCATAAACGGCGAAGAAATACTCTCCAGTCGCTGGAACCGGCATATCAACATCTATCAATGTATAGAAGCTCGTTGGTGTAAAGCCTTCATACTCACGGATTACTGACTCACTCTCTAAAATCATCACACCTGCAGATTCTGGAACCTCTAGGAAACCAGGAATCGAGCTCGAATTGGTAATACCGGGACCCATTAGTGCTATCGAAGGTTTGAAGGTCGCTGGGTCAGCAGTAACAGGAATTGAGAGTAACATTCTGATTCTCGTCCCAGCATCCATTTCAAACGCAAAATATTGTGGATCCCCAGCTTCATGAAGTTCTGAATAGAGAACCCAACTCTTGGTAGGATCTTCAATGAAAAAGGCAGTTTCCAATGTTTCTCCATCCTGTGCAGAAATTGGAACATGAGCCATAACTGTGGAAATCATAATTGTAAGTGAAAGCAAAACTATAAGTGCATGAATAGTCTTTTTCATAAAAATGAATTAACAATTGTTAATATTATTCTTTTGGTTTGGATGAGTTATCACTTCAATGTGATTCCAAGAAAAAAACAGGGCGAAGGGTGTTAACCCTTCACGAGAATTTATCTATGCAGCCTTACTTCCTGGTGGAAGGTCCTCGAGTTTCACAGGCACCCAGGCCCCTTCCTTGTCAGCTCGCTCCACAGCAAGAATCATGCCATTACTCTC
>JBHLRC010000126.1:0-9121 GCA_048882965.1 Candidatus Thorarchaeota archaeon | reverse complement strand
AGCTATTTCAAGAAACCGGAATGTCCAACTTCTTGAGTGTATCTTTTGTAGGTCTGCCTTCCTTGTCCCAACCGCGAAGTTTGTAGTACTCCTTCATCATCTCCTCAAGATGTACAACTCGATTTCGGGACCCACCTTCTGGGAGTGGTTTGAAGAATCTAGGTGGCAGATTATCATCTTTTGCAGTGAATCCCTCACGAAGGTTGAAGAGTCGTTCTAGATTGTAGATCCGTTCGCCCACGCGTAGTAAATCCCGGCCACTGAGATCAAGACCAGTACATGCAGATATCATATCCGCATAGTCATCAACAGTCCATGCAAAGTTCGTGAAGCGGCAAACAACCATACAGTCCATAGCGGCTGAAATGTCCTGATAGAGCATAACTAAGTCGGCTTTCCCGTCTGGTCGGTCCCGATCGACAAGTACGGGGGACCCTAAAACTTCAGGGCCAATCAGATAGGAGCGTAAATGACAACCGCCACGGTTTGAGGTAGCATATCCAAGAGCATGACCCTGAGCGCCACGGGGGTCATACGCAGGAAGTTCAAGACCTTTCACCTGCATGGCAAGTTCTGGTGCACCATATCGCTGTGTGAATCTCTTTGATCCTTCACTCATCTCTGCACCCAGACCACGCTTGTAGGCTATGTCTTCTATGAGTTCCAAAATACCGGTTGTGTCGCCAAATCTCAGAGGCGCATCAAGCTTGCCCCTTTGCACAAGTTCCATAGCAGCCCCTATTGTTGAACCTGTAGAGATTGTATCCAGTCCGAGATGATTACATCGGTCATTAGCAATGGCAATCCATTCAAGATCGCTTATCCCACATTGTGGACCTAGAGCCCAGAGCGACTCGTATTCTGGACCTCCAATTTTCTCTCCCTTAATCAGACTGACACGTCCGCAACCAATCGGGCATCCATGGCAATGATAGGTTCCAGCTGAGAATCGTTCGAGGAGTTTCTCTCCAGACACACCATCAGCATCATTAAATGTGCCTTCCTGAAAGTTATTCGTGGGAAGCATACCTAGTTCATTCGCGACACTGACAAGCACCGGAGTCCCGTAAACTGGAAGTGATTTGTTGGTGACTGCATTCTTCTTAATCAACCTGCGAGCCCGTTCTACAGCAGCATTGAGACGCTCCTGATCATGGACTCCCACTTCTCCAGAGCCTTTAGCAACGATAGCTTTGAGGTTTTTTGACCCCATTACAGCACCTACACCGCCTCGACCAGCCGCTCTGTGCTTATCTGTCATAATTGCCGCCATCAGTCCGAGGTTCTCACCTGCAGGACCAATACAGGCAACCTGGGCTTTTTCGTCTGTTTCTTTCAGTAACTGATCAGTTGTATCATTGACATCCTTTCCCCAAATCTTCGATGCGTCTCTAATCTCAACAACATCATCATTTATCCAGAGATAGACCGGAGTGTCGGACTTGCCTTGAAACACCACTGCAGCAAATCCAGCTCGTCTCAATTGAGCCCCAAAGTATCCTCCTGCATGAGAGTCAAAAATCGTGCCTGTGGTTGGAGACTTTGTTATCACGACGAACCTTCCTGCGGTGGGGATTCGTGTGGCTGTTGAGGGTCCTACTGCAAATACCAGCATATTATCGGGAGAGAGTGGTTCCGTTTCAGGAGTAACACTATCATAGACAAGCTTTACACCCAGCCCCCGACCTCCGAGATATTGTTTGAACAGGTGAGCAGGGATAGGTTCTCTACGGATACGTTTGTCAGTCAGGTCAACATATAGAATTGGTGCATCTGCATATAGTGATGAATCAGACAATCATTAAGCCTCCTAGTCAGTGAATACATTATGCTCCTTGTCGGGACATGTGAGACATCGTTCTTTGTACCACTTGTACACTTCTTTCGGCTGTTTTGCCATGTTAGCCATCCTACTTGGACAGGTCCAACAAGGTCTATCAGGTGTCATCCATGAGTCACTATACTGAGCCCACCGGAAGTCTTCCACTATTGCAACTCCGGAACTAGTCCCAAGACGGGTCGCACCTGCATCTATTAGTCGAATGGCATCTTTGAACGACCTTATACCACCCGCAGCCTTGACTCCCATTTCGGGACCAACAGTTTCACGCATTAATCTAACATCATAGGGGGTTGCTCCCATTGGACCAAACCCGGTAGATGTCTTAACAAAGTCAGCACCGGCTTCTTTGCATATAAGACAAGCCTTCCGTTTCTGTTCATCTATGAGGAACCCAGTTTCAAGAATGACCTTCACATGTGCATCTCCTGAAGCTTTCACCACACCCTCAATGTCTCGCCTGACAAGGTCATAGTTCTCATCTCTTAATGCTCCAATGTTTATTACCATGTCAACCTCCTGAGCTCCTGCAGCAACTACTTCTGTGGCTTCAAATGCCTTCACTTCAGGAGTAGTAGCACCGAGTGGGAATCCCACAACAACGCATACTTTAACGTCTGTGTCCTTCAGGAGCTCCACCGCATAGGGAACATGCACTGGATTAATACAGACTGCTGCAAAATCGTAGATTATTGCCTCATCACACAGTTGTTTGATCTTATTCTGAGTAGTTTCTGGTTTGAGAACCGTATGATCAATCATCTTGGCGAGTTTTTCCACAGTGAGGTCCATGGAGACACCTCCAGATGTGGAAATGCAACTCTCACCACTATTAACCCTTCGAATATGACAGATATAGGTTTAGCGAGTACCCAAGTATGATTTAATGTCGTCTAAGACCTCTTTTTGAAGCCTGATGACATCGTGCACCTCAATCTCCTCTGCATCTTTCACTACGGAGTTAAGCTGGACAACTGTTCCAACTGCATCTACCTTTGCAAAGTCAACAGGGAATTCCACTTCGGCGCCTTTTACAATGAGCTCCGACCTTGTCGGATTAAGTGCAATCCTGATGCTCCGTACAATGCCAATCCTTCTGGCTCTATTATCTAGGACTTCTTTTCCAATTAGTCTTCCAGGCATACTTAGCTCGTAAAGCTCAGCTTCGACACTTGGCATGGCTTCCTTCGTAGTAGTAGTAGTCATTTCAAGTTGGCTCCTTGCTCTATTTCTTTTGTTTGTAGGAGGCTTTTTACAGTGAGTATTATCACAGATAGGTATACAGGACATATTCTACGAGGCCTTGATGTTGGCTAATAACGAAACCTTTGTCAATATACCAATGATACGCAAGGACAGTATCGAATATAGAGCATACCAGGTCAATCTGGCAGAGGTTGCAGCCAAAGAGAGCACGATGATAGTGCTCAGTACTGGTCTTGGAAAGACAGTAATTGCAGCATTGGTGGCTGCAAAACGATTGATGGAGTACCCAGAGTCCAAGGTTCTCTTTTTGGCACCATCAAGACCCTTGGTCGACCAGCAAGCGCGCTATCTGAAACGCGTATTGGACCTTGATGAGAATCAAATCGTGTGTCTGACTGGGCAAGACTCTCCTCAGAACAGACGTGATATTTGGGGTGAGTCTCGAGTGGTGGTGATGACGCCACAGGCCTTACAGAACGACTTGGTACAGAGAAGCTACAGCCTAGAAGATGTGTCATTGATTGTTTTCGATGAGGCTCATCGGGGTGTAGGAAACTACGCCTATACATTTGTGGCAGAATTATATGAGAAACAGGGAGAAAATACGAGAGGGCTTGGACTCACAGCCTCTCCCGGCCATCAGGCGGAACATATCAGAGAGGTCTGTGAGAACCTCAGACTTTCTCATGTTGAGGTTAGAGATGAAAGGAGTAGAGACGTACGTGACTATATTGTTTCTGTGGATTCTGAGATGCGATTCATCAAATTGCCTCCGGAGATTGAGGTGCTGAGGGATATTCTCTACTCAATCATAGATGTCTACAGGACACCAATAATCAATCAAGGATTTAGTCTCCCAGACGCTAGACGGATGACTCGAAAGGAGATTTTGAAAGCTCAGAGGGAAGTGCGAAAGGAAATTGGTTCATACACAAAACCGCCTCACACCTTATTCCTCGTCATCCGAAATCTCACAGCTTTGTTACGGATCATACATCTGCTAGAGTTTGTCGGAACTCAAGGACTGATGCCAACAAACAGGTATATTCAAGGCGTCTATGAGGAGATTCGTAACAGAAAGGGCTCGAAGGGTGTCAAGGATCTTGTGGCGAGGGCTGAGTTTAAACAGTTTGAGAGTCTGCTTGGAGCCTTAATCGAAAAGGGACACAGGCATCCTAAGGCGGATGCAATTCTAGAGATCGTGAGTGAACAACTCTCAGTTAATCTGGACTCGCGTATCTTGATTTTCACGCGATTCAGAGACACAGCAGTTGAAGTTTGTGGAACATTGGAACAACTCGAGGAGGCTCGAGTGAGTCGTTTTGTAGGGCAGAGTTCTCGCAGGTCTGACAAAGGTTTCAGCCAAAAGAAGCAGGTCGAGATTCTTGATGGGTTTCGGAACAATGAATTCAATGTTTTAGTTGCGACACAGGTAGGGGAGGAAGGTCTTGACATCCCAGAGTGCAATCTGGTAGTGTTCTACGACTGTGTGCCTTCAGTTGTCCCATATATTCAACGTCGAGGAAGGACTGGGCGGCGTTCGCCCGGGCGTGTTGTTATCTTTGTAGCGAAAGGAACTCATGATGAGTTCTATCACTGGAGTGTGATTAATAAATTGAAGAAAATGCCATCAGCTCTCAAGGAGGCTGAGCAAGAAGAGGATGAGAAGCAGACAAGTCTGGAAGAGTTTGTGAGTGAGGAAGAAGAACCCTCTGAACGTATGGTGAGTAAAGCTCCAATGAAGGACGATGGTCATGTCAAACTTATAGTCGACTCTAGAGAGTTACCCACGGCTGTTGCACGAGAGCTGACCAGGCTTGATGTAAAGATATCTGGGGAGAGTTTGGAGATTGGTGATTATATTGCCTCAGAGGACGTGGCAATTGAACGCAAAGAAACGGGAGACTTCATCCAGTCACTTATCGATGGACGCCTCTTTAGTCAACTTTCAGCACTACGCTCAGCATATAGTCGTCCAGTCCTCATCATTGAGGGTGAACAAATCATTGGTCTACGAGCTGTGAATCCAGCCTCAATCTACGGCGCGCTCGCATCAATTGCAATCAGAATTCAGATACCAATACTCTGGACACGAAATGCAGAAGAAACAGCCAATGTGCTTTACAGGATTGCACATATGGAACAAATAGATTCAAGCAAACCTCTCCGAACAAGAACTGGTGACATGAAAGGAACAGACGCAGAAGCGCTTGAGTACATTCTATCAGGATTTCCAGGCATCGATACTGTCACCTCAAGAGCCATCCTATCGGAGTTTGGTACATTAGAGAGAATATTCTCTGCAGACCAGAAAGAGTTACAGAATGTAAAGGGTGTTGGACCAAAGATAGCGGGTCGAATAAGACGGCTCCTAACCATAAGATATCCGGGTTCTAAGGCTTAGTATACTGGAGGATTCTTCCCTTTTCCCCTCGTATATGCTTCGCGCAGAGTGTCCGTGATTTTTCTACTGAGTTCCCAATACTCCTGATAATCATGCTTGTCAAGTCGTACAACACTCAGAACACTGCGGAACAGCATGTACAGTTTTGGATCGAGCTCGTGAACTGCGCAGAGCGCGTCTTTAGCAAATTCCAGTCCCTTTAAGCGGATTCTATCTCGCTTAGTCATGTCTTCTGCGACGCTATTCATCTCTTGTTCGTTCTTAAGTACAAAACCCAACTCCTTCATTATACCAACGATATCTAGGGTCCGATCAAGATTTCTATCTGTATCTTCAGGAAGCTCATCCATATTGCCAGTTGCAATGAACACATTCTCAGCCGTGGCTCGCCAGAGCTTCTGCATGATGTGACTGTCTCCGTTCCCAGCAGGTTCATACCCATCCTGTGCTATAAGGCCACACTTCTCAAGTTCCTTTATGTGATATCTCACAGTCTGAGGTTTGACCTCCTTGTCAGGGTCTTGTTTTGAGAGAAAGTCCACAAGTTCTGATGTTGACATCCTTCGAGCCCTTAGAGCATGAAGAATCTGTCTTCTACTGGCATCACTGAGTACCTTGTAGGCATCAATTGCCTCTTCACCAGTGATGACTTTGATTGTGTCGATTGGATTTGACCCCTGCATTAAGACCTCACCTATTCTCACACCATTAGTATCGAGAAATGAACAATATCGTAAGTTAAACGACGACTAATAGCCCATCGGGCTACTAGTGTCGGAATTTCAGCAGTTTATGCTGGTACGTATATCCATTGCCTCATGTCTTGTAGGCATGGTACACGCTTGATCAGTCTCTTTTTCAGAAGTTTTCTAAGAGCGTATCTGACCGTTCGTGGAGCAAAAGACACCTTGTCCAAGAGCTGCTTTGGTGTAACGCCACCTTGACCGCTGCTCCTGAGGATGTCTAGTACTATCATCTGACTCTTGGTGAGCTTCATATTCTTGAGCTCTTCTTGTAGTTGTTGATCACTCATCATTTTTCTGAATACCTTCCCATATGATTTTTTGTCAATTTATTGAGGATTTCTAATAGAAATTGCCTCAATCAACTAGTCATTTGAATGTTAAAGTTGCTTATTAATTTATCGCCGTCTGGAGAAGAGTGTCGCGGTTATTGGCTGCGCCAACTTAACATTGTTAATATCTTATCGATGACTATTTGAACATAATTCTTACAGATTCCCAGCTGTGAATACATTGAAACAATTTCGGGAAAGTCTTTAACTCTGAAGAGCATGGCGTACATGATATGCGATGAAAAAGGCAGTCCTACTTGCAGCAGGCGATTCAACGAGAATGCTTCCACTCTCAGCAAACCAACCCAAACACCTGCTTCCTATTGCAGGGAAACCCTTGATTTTTCATACTATTGAAGCACTCGAGAAGGCAGGTATTGAGGAAACACTGGTTGTGTATGGATACCATGCAGAGAAGCTCAGTAAAGCAGTCGAAACACAATCATGGAAGATGAAGATCTCATTTGTCAACCAAAAGGAGCGGAAAGGGACCGCTCATGCAGCAGGGCTAGCCAAGAAATTCGTTGGAAAAGGCAATGCCATTCTGATGAATGGTGATGTGATGGTTGGTCCCGGAACGTTCGAGGGACTCATTGAACTTCACGAAAAGAAGAAGTATGACATGACTCTTTCCGTCAAACCGATAGAAGATCCCAGTCCTTATGGTGTTGTCAAAGTTCAGAGAGGAAAAGCAAAGAAGCTCATTGAGAAACCCGAACCAGATCAGATGGTCAGTAATCTTGTCAATGCGGGTATCTATGCTGTCAGCAGTTCGTTATGGGAGGCTATAGAGAAGACAGAACAATCACCAAGAGGAGAGTATGAGATAACTGACTCGATATCTATGATGATAGAAAAGGGGAAGGTGGGAGCGTATTCAATGCCATCATGGTGGCTGGACATTGGAAAACCATGGGATTTGCTTGTAGCTAATGAGTTATACCTTGGTCAAGCCAAAAGGCGTATTGATGGCGAAGTCGAGGAGGGGGCAGTGGTGAAGGGGGATGTGGTTGTCGAGGAGGGCACTATAATCAGGAGCGGGGCTTACATCGAGGGACCTGTCTTTATAGATAGGGATTGTGTCATTGGACCTAACTGCTACATCCGACCGTACACCTCAATTAGTAGAAAGGTCAAAATTGGGAATGCTGTAGAGATAAAGAACTCCATCATTATGGAAGGCACAAATGTGGGACACCTGTCATATGTTGGCGACTCTATAATTGGGCAACATTCGAACTTTGGTGCGGGTACTATTACAGCCAATCTCCGTCACGACAATAGTTCAATTTTCGTGACAGTAAAGGGAGCTCGTGTTAACTCTGGTAGACGAAAACTCGGAGCAATCATAGGTGATAATGTGAAGACAGGTATTGGCACATCCATCAGTCCTGGAGTTGTCCTTCATCAAGGGTCTCAGACAGGAGTCGGTGTAATAGTTAAGAAAGACATTCCACCACACAAACTCGTCATTACCAAGCAAGACCAGTCCACAATGGATGTGGAGCACAGGTAGAGTGTGATAGGTCTTGTCATCTAAGACACTGAAGGAGTTTAACACTACAGTAAAGGACTCAAACAGTGTTGATGTGTTGTTTGGATACTGTTATCCATCCACATACAGGGCGGGGATGACAGGACTTGCACTGCATATTCTTTATGCAATTCTAAACTCAAGGGAAGATACATCCTGTGAGAGATATTTCAGGTTTGATACACAGTCACCAGCTATATCAGTAGAAAGCAGAAGGCCTTTGCGGGACAATCACATCGTTGGGTTTTCACTCACCTATGAGGAGGACATTATCAATCTTGTACAGATGCTTGAGTCAGGGAACATTCCGACACTTGCAGAAAAGCGAACCGAAGAGGACCCATTAGTCATTGTCGGGGGACCAGTTGTCACTGCAAACCCTGAACCCTTTGTTGATTTTGTAGATGCGTTTGTGATAGGTGAGGGGGATGTAATCATTCATGATATTATTGATACTATATCTGTCGGAAGTTCCCGTAAGGATGTTCTTTTGCAACTAGCTGAACTCAAAGGTGTATATGTCCCAACTTTCCCGAAAGCAAAGGTTGATCGCAATATCATCCTAGACCTTGATTCACTCGAATACCCTGTTGCTCAGATTATCCCTAATGTCCCGGATGGCTCTCATCTTGAACCAGTTTTTGGAAATTCATTTCTCTTAGAGGTGACCAGAGGCTGTGGTCATTCATGCAGATTTTGCCTTATCGGCCATATATGCAGACCTAGACGGACAAGGTCGCTGAATAGACTCAAAGACCTTGTTGAGAGTGGGATTGAGAGGACACCAACTAGGAAAATCTCTATGATTGGTTCTTCACTGGGAGACCTTGATGGTTTGGAGGAACTTGTATGTTGGACTGTAGACAAAGAACTTGAGGTGTCAGTGCCGTCTCTGCGAGCCGATTCTGTTACGAAACCCCTTCTGGATTGTCTAGTAAAGGGAGGACAACGAACACTCACAATTGCTCCTGAAACAGGGTCTAACAAACTAAGAGAAACGATGGGCAAGGATTTGACAGACATTGATATTGAAAATGCTGTGGAGATAGCAGCTCATGCGGG
>JBHLRC010000125.1:0-9137 GCA_048882965.1 Candidatus Thorarchaeota archaeon | reverse complement strand
TCCACCCTCTGGATGGCTCGGGATCCGTTTCGAGGTTGGCGTAGAAACAAGGGTGAAGATACCTCTGCGTAGGGTGAGTGTAGCAATTTTTGTTGCCATGTGCGATATCTCCTGCATTCTCTCTCCAGCGAGTCCCTCCTCGAGATACAACTGAGTGAGTCCAGTCACTATGAGGACCCGCGCAGAAATCATGTCCAGAAATCCTTCTAGCTGGTTCATCACCAAGTCGTAGGTCTGCGATGAGTTGAACGCACGAGAGATGTAGATCCGGTCCATGACTATTTCTGGTTCAAGGTCATATTCATAGGCTAGTTGTGTGAACTTTTCCAGTTTGATGATGTTTGCACTGTCAATAATGATAGTGGGGCTCTCCAATCCTCCTTTGTCTTTAGGTGTCTGAACCTTCACAGCAATGCGATGAAAGTCATCGTGAAGGGAACGTTCTCCATAGAAGAGATGAACCAAGCCTGACTCGAGTCCTCCACCAAGTAGACTATCTATTGCTACAATGCCAGAGTCAGTCTTGACACTGGTAAACTCATCAGCAGTGTGGAAACCTGTTCGGAGTGGAGCTTCTGGTGTTTTCATCTCAGTAGGAAGTAGAGGGTCCATTGGATATAACCACCCCCAGAAGGTCAAAACACATGTTTCCGATTCCGGTAATTGTTAAAAGGGACTGAGCGAGTAATATGATACTTACGCTGGGAGGCTTAAGATGGCTGTGAGGAAAATTCGAGTCTGCCCAAAATGTGGCTCTGACAAGATACGTGCTGCCAAGAGTTCTGTGAGTGGATGGCTTGTTCCTACTACCTATTATTGTGAGGAGGAGGATTGCGATTATTCAGGTACTCTCTATGTCGAGGTCGATGTGGAGGAGGTCGAACACCTGAAGCAAGCCATGAACGGTGATTCTACTGAAAGCACATGAAAATCGTATGAACTTGCAGTTTTCTTACAAAGAGCAAATGTCTTAAGTAGGCTACAATCAGACAAAATACAAGGTGACTATACCATGGTAAACTACGAGGGTTTTGATTTCCCCGATGACTTATACTATACTGAAGACCAGATTTGGGTCAAGAACGAGGGTGGCAAGGTCAGAATTGGCTTTACGACCTTTGGCATGGATCTGGCAGGTAAAATCAAGTTCGTCAGACTCCGACCAGCTGGCAAAGCCATTGCTGCAGGTCGTAGCATTGGTACGTTAGAAAGCGGCAAATGGACTGGCCCGGTAAAGGCTCCAGTTGGTGGAACCATTGCTGAGGTCAATGACGCACTCAAGGACAATCCAGGACTTCTGAATGAAGATCCATATGGTTCGGGTTGGGTTGCGGTCTTAGAACCTGACAACTTGGATGCAGATCTTGCAAACCTTCAAGGTGCAGACGGCTTAGACGGCTGGGTCAAGAAGGAATTTGCAGAGAAGAAAGCTGCATAATCAATGGATTGAGGGGCCGGGTTCCCGGCCATCATCCTTTCTTCTTTTACTTCCGACGGGCAAGTTCACGTCTGAGACCGATTGCTGCGTCGTAGATAATCTCCGGTGGTGCAAGTACATAGAGAAGGTTCCGAGAGTAGCCTGACTCGAAGACAATACTCTGGAAGATGAGTGTCTGTAGACTCTTCTCGATATCATTTGGAGCATATCTGACACTAAGTTCCTCCGATTTGACCTCCACGAGTTCATTCAATGTCTTCCGGTCGATATAGGTCTCTGTCTTGTAGCGCATCAGGTGTTCGGTCATCGCCTCAAGAACCAGAAGAGTCATGTAGTCATTCATGCTGATGGTTTCGATGAGGTCCATGTAATCGTTATCATGAGCAAATGATGTGATGTTCATTGTGGCACTCCTGACAGCATCGGAATCAATCTCCTGACCATTACTCGATAATGGCCACAGTGCTTTTAGCGCCTCCACTGTTGTTTTTGGCTTTGAGGCATCAAACTCAACCACGAGGTCAGTGATGTAACGAACCACCTCCTCTGTGAGTTGGTGTGGGAATGTGTCCTCTACTCTCATCCTGACAATGTCATAGAGTTGAGCCTGGGTATAAGTATCAAGAGGAATCTCGAAGTCGTAGCTCATGTGAGTGGCTGGAAGTTTTGTGAGTAACCTGTAGTCATGACTGTTGAGGACACCAATGGTACTGGCTTTGATCTCCTTGGAAAGACGAGCCACCTTCGTATATACGTCCTCATTGGTCTCGTCAATATTGTCTATGACAAAGATTGTTCTCTTGTCAGTAGTAGAAGCAGTCCTCTTGAACTGCATCCAAAGTACATCGAGGTCGAAGGCTACAGTGATTGGTCGGCTTGTTTCCGTGTGTATCTTGTCATTCAGTTCCGACACGATTTCAAGTGTGTCCTTGTGCTTTGCATCCACATACACCGTATGTGCATCGAACTGCTCGGGTACGAGCTTGGTGAGGAAGTAACGAGAGAAGACTGTCATCCCTACTCCTGAGATGCCATGTACCAAGCAGTTGACTCCATACTCATCCTCAAAGGAATCCCTATACATACCATTGACTGTTGAAAGTTCTTGATCTCTGTGGAGCAATCGTTCAGGAACATAATAAGGATCAAACAATCCCTTTGGACTACGATGTGTATTTGGGCGAACCATTCTCATCGTATGGATGTCTATTTAGTTGGTATATAAACCCCCTAAGAGACATGACCGAAAGTATTCGGGCTCGAAAACGGTACGAAAGCTAATTCTATTGTATTAGTAATTTTTCGAAATGGAATTTTGACACAAGGACCGAAAGTATTCTTGATACCTTGAACTAGTGAGTAAGTTACAATTTGAAAAGGAGATTTTTTATAATTTTAAGCTATGGCAGAAAATAGGGGGACCTTCAACTACACATCATTTGGATGATCAACATGACCAACGACAAGAAGAGGGAGAAAGGCAAAAAGGAAATATCCGCGAGTCGCCTGCTAGATGAGTTCACAGATATTGACTCGCCTATCGATGATGCACATCATACTGAAATGACTGATGAAGAATATGTAGAGATGATGTTGAAGAAAGAGCTTGAACGAAAGCTTCTACGGACCAGAGGTACACCATTATTTGAAATTACCCCGCAAACATCAACTGACGATTGTGATCTGATTCCTGACATCCCAGAGGGATCATGTCCTTCATGCTACTTCTGTTCAATCATCCAGAGGATAGGAGATGCAGTTTACTGTGTTTGTAAAAATCCGAATAGGGTTATTGATGGGATGTATTATGATCACCGGATGTGGGTTCGAAGTGAACCTGACATTGAATGTCACAAGGAGCCTCCAAGCACGAAATTACAGAAACAGACTCAACAAAAAATCGAGGGGCATCAACATACGCTAGACCAGAACGAAACTCGAGTAGAGGTTCCAAAGGGGAAGGAACAAATCGCAGAAACTCCAAAGTTTATGAACTATTTTGAACTACTCGAGTCTATTGAAGAAGAATCTGAAATACCAGACCCGGACATACCTGATGTGGATGTACATCCACCGCCTTTCACTAGAAGACCATCTGAATCTATAACTATCGAAGTAGAATCTGATGATTCCGATGAAATTGAAACAGAGTTGGAACCTGTACCTAGAAATGAGATGGTTGCTGCTTATTTCAGGGAAGAAACCATTGCGATTCACAAACATAAAGCATTGCAAACTCTTGAAAAGTACCGACGCAATAAGCCACTAGAGATTACAAGAGCTAAGGAACCACCCATTGTTTCAGAGAAGATTACTCCTATGAAACGGTGTGAGAACTGCTACTTCTGTGTAGATGCCAAACGCGTTGGTGGATCCAGTTGGTGTCATTGCACAAACCTTGCTCGTTCGACAGACACAACGATTGCCGCATCTTGGGTACGTAGTAGGCTGAACGCTCCTTGCTGGCGACGAGAGGAATCAACAATCTTCTAGATTATTGAATACTGAACCAACCTTAATGTTTAACTTAGCCACTTAACGAAGGGAATCATCTTAAAGCTCCATTTTGTCTTCACACGTTCGCCGGTATCTCTGAATCCCATCTTCATCCAGAAGTCGTATGAAATCCATGGCACACCTTCAGCATTCTCAGTGGTTTCAGTTTCAATACGTGAAAGTCCGCTCTCGATTGCTAACCTTTCAGTATACTCAACAAGAGCGGTTCCGATACCCTTCCTCTGCTCAGACTTCCTGATGTGAGCCATGTCAATATACAGGAACTCTGGTTCTCTCTTAATCACAAGAAATCCAACTATGTATCCTCCCCTTTCTGCCACAAAGACCTCATAATCCCCCTCCTCGTCCCTCAGTCTGTTTCCTTCTGCCCAAATCCCACTTAATTTCTTGACATCTCTAAACGTTCCCCACTCTGGTGCAGTAAATCCTACCATTTCTTCTTCAGTGGAGGCAGCCTTACAGGTGTCAACGATTGAAGGTATGTCCTCTCTATGGGCTTCTCGAATTATGATTCCGTTCACATAGAATAAGACTTACTTGTTTCACTTATGCTTTGCAGTCCTCTAAACCATTGAGCTCAGTACATCGTTACACTCTGACGATAACAGGAAGGGATTGAATCCTTCACCAATGACCTGTCTTATCTCGTCCAGTCGCTTCTTCTTAGCGGCATCTGAGAACGGCCACTTGTGTTCCGGCTTGGGCGTCACTCCCAACTCTTCACACTTGTCTACAATCTCTAGCACAACATTAAGAAGATCCTCACCGGTTCTACCTTCGGGTCTGATTTCTCTCGAGTGGAGGATAAGTCCATAGGTCGGTGTGTTGTCACCGAGGTACCACTTGCTTGGGCCATGACCATACTTACCAAAAGGTGTCATACCGTGACTATTGAGTAGAGCCTCAATCTCGTTGAGGTTGTCCTGCAGGTTCAGTAGACTATCTCCATGGAATCCATAGCCTTCAAAGAGAGCAAACTGGACGCCTTCGTTTGGATTGCGTTTTGGTAGTTTGATCCTGATATCCTTCATCCGTGCCAGTTCCTTTGCATCAAGGGGCTTGTAATCAGTTATTGCCTTGATGTCTGCCGCACTCTCCTCTGGGAACTCAAGGATGAGAAGTGGGGGATCAAAACCCTCACGCACATCTTTGTGTGCTGTCGTTATCGCCTCTCCATATCTGATAGGACTGTTAGCTTCTATCATGTCGGTGAGTACCTTTCCAAGTGCATTGCACTCTGGGAATTCAGCAAGACCACCAATCAGGGTCTCCTTAATGATTGGTCTGACGAGGAGTCGCATCTCTGCTATGAACCCTAGTGTTCCATGTGAACTTGCGACATCATGTAGAGTCATTCCAATCTTGTTGAGTCCATCCGCTAATTCGGAGTCATTACTCTGGACACCCTTATGATCAACTGTCAACAGACGACCATCGTATAGGACCATCTTCACACGGATTGTATTGTCCCTCATTGTCCCATTGACCCAGGTGTCATTTCCACCGCCATCAGTACTGAGGATTCCGCCCACAGTTGCTATGTCCCTGCTGCTTGGAGCCACATAGAAGTGCACACCCATTGGGTCCAAGATGGCATTGATCTGGTCTGGGTTGATACCTGGTTGGACATCAATGTACCCCTGATCCTTAGATATTGTTAGAATCTCTTTCATTTGAAGACTGCTAATCATGACTCGATCATCGTCGCCACCAGTGCAGGCTCCACTAAGACCTGATCCGCCACCCTTTGGAGTCACTGTGAAACCATTATCTTGGGCATGCTTGATTGCTGCTATGACTTCCTGCGTATTTCTTGGGTAATAGACTCCCTTAATCTTTCTGAAGTTGAGCTTATAGTACATGCTTGCATTGGCACCGATGACAATATCTCTGATTCTCATTATTTACCATCCCCCTCTAGAGATTCAGACACCAGTTCCACAATGTCTTTGGTCTTCAGGTCTTGCCCAAGCAATTGCTCTCTGCATGATGGACAGGCTGTGATGACTGTGGTATCCTTCACTCCCTCTCGCGCTGCCCTGAGCTGGATGATCTTGTCACTGAGGTTTGGGTCAGTCATTCTAAGCAGACCTCCACCTCCGCAGCAACTGAGGTCCATCTCTCTAAACTCGATACCCATTTTATTGATGACCGATCTAGGTTCGGTCTTGATCTTGAGAATCCGATGTAATTCACAGGGGTCATGATAAGAGAATTTCTCAGTCTGTTTGTACTCTGGAATGGTTTTGAGTAACCTGTCAATGAACTGGGTGTGGTGAAGTGCCTCAACATTGTCTAGATTGTGATGCTCTCTCAACTGGATGAGACAACCTGGGCAACATGTGATCACATTCTTTGTTTTTGCAGCCTCGATGACTCCTTTGTTATGCTCTCTGAGCTGCTGTGCTCCATCATCATCGCCCATTAGATATAGCGGGTGTCCACAACAGAACTCTTCAGCTCCCATGATCAGATAATCAACCTCTAGATCCTCTAGAGTCTTGAAGAGTGACCTCAATACAGGAATCTGACTTGCTCTGAACGACATAAGACATCCCAGAAATACCATGACTTCTGCAGTCTTACCCTTCTCGTAGATTTTGTCCTCGATACCTGGGATCTCATCCTCTAGTTCATCTAACCAATAGATTGCCCTATCCTCCGCTGCAAGACCATAGATGTTCTTCACATTAGCTAATGCATCTTTCAGGGGGTCGAGATATGCAAACTCCTCCGGCGCAGTTTCGATTGCCTTGGCTCTCTGCTCATGCCAAATCCTAAGCAGGTCTACCCCAGAAGCGCATTTTTCTTCACAGCGGCCGCAGAGTGTACATTCGAACAGAAGCCGTCTGAACTCCTTTGCCAGTTCTTTGTCATCTTCGATTTGATCCATTACCTGCAGAAGATAGGTCTTTCCCCTTGGGGAGTACTGCTCCTCCCCAGTAGCATCAAACAAGGGACAGAACATCAGGCAGGATCCACAACGTACACATTTGTCATAGGACATTTCTGATTCTCCAGGTGTCATAGCAAGTCGGTTACATTATGTAAGTTGACCCACTGAGTTCGGTGGGTGGAAATTTCAATTCTTAATAATGTAGTGCAATGGAACATAGGTGTGGAGATATAATACACAAAACGATTGAGGCAAAGTAGAGAAGGTTACCTCCCTCCGCAGAGAGAGGAACCTATCCGCATAATTAGATGGGAGCTTTGGGGATGAATCCTTTCTCGTAAAGGATTTCAGAAGATCCACGGGCACGCTTGATGACCTTCTCAGCATGCTTGTAGAGATCCTTCTCCTCCCAGTGTTTCTTAGCAATCCCCTGCTCGATGGCTTTCATACCAACTGCGGTAGCCTCTGCAGGATACAACTCCCACTGGTCCATTGTGGGGATGACCTTTCGCTCACTGGCTTCCTTTGCGCCTAGATCTGCCAAAGCTTGAGCCGCCGCGATACACATCTCATCAGTGATTGTGCTTGCTCTCACATCAAGAGTTCCACGGAAAATGCCCGGAAATCCGAGTGAGTTGTTGATTTGGTTGTCAAAGTCGCTTCTACCAGTTCCAACAATTTTTGCACCTGCATCCTTAGCGTCCCATGGCCAGATCTCAGGTAATGGATTGGCACACGCGTAAACAATCGAGTCTGTTGCCATTTTAGAAACCCACTCCTTCTTCACTGTGCCAGGAACCGGACGCGATGCAGTGATGAGCACATCTCTTCCTCCAATCACCTCACCCATACCACCTGTCATCCTGTCAGGATTGGTCTTTTGAGCAAGGTCATATTTGAAGGTGTCATAGTCCTTATTCTTCACGATGTCCTCACGGTCTGCATAGATTGCACCTTTACTGTCCACCATGACAATGTTCTTTGGATCGACACCTGCTGCTATGAGCAGATATGCGGTCCGTGTATTTGCCGCCCCTACTCCTAACATAGCAACTGTGATGTTCTCAATGTCCTTCTTTACAACCTTCAGACCACCCAGAACACCTGCAAGAACCACAGTAGCAGTGCCTTGGGCATCATCATGCCAAACTGGGATTTTGACGTCTGGATTATTCCTCAGTTCCTCGAGAACCCTGTAGCACTTAGGCTTGGAGATATCCTCCAGATTAATGCCACCAAAAGAAGGTTGCAAGAGTTTCACGAACTCAATAATCTTGTCAGGATCTTTGGTGTCAACACAAATAGGCCAAGCGTCAACACCACCGAGATACTTGAAGAGAATTGATTTTCCCTCCATCACAGGACCTGCAGCAAGCGGACCGATATCACCCAGACCGAGTACTCGTGTCCCGTCGCTAACAACCGCCACCATGTTGCCCTTGTTGAGATGCTCGTAAGCCATCTCAGGATTATCTTTAATGTCCAAGCATGGCTTTGCCACACCTGGGGTATACCATATTGCAAAATCCGAGAAGTCACGAACTGGCGCTTTGCCAATGCTCATAATCTTACCCTGGTAAAATGGATGAAGGACCATCGCGTCCTTTCCTGGCTTCTCAGCTTTTTTCTTCAACTCTTCTACAGAGAGCTTTTCATCAGCCATTGTGTGAGCCCCTTTGTCTCATTCAGACGGGTTGAAATTTCCCGTCAAGCAAGTTGGAGCTGCGAGAAGCTCCTGTTTAAGTGTATCCTTCGGGGACAGTTGTGCATCTTCCGCACAACCGCATACATCATGGTATTGATAAGAAAACAGTCGAATAGGCTGTCATGCCCGGAGTCGGTGATGAGTTTCATAGCTCAACAAAATATGAGCGAGGTAAATTGCCCGGTCACAGATTAGACTGGAGCACGAAACCCTCCGTCTATAAGAAATACCCTGATGCACAGAAGATTGACCTTCCGCCCCCAGTAGTACAGGGAGGTCCCGGTCTGTGGGAAACACTTCGAACTCGAAGGAGTATCAGGGCTTATACCCCTGAGCCAATGAAGTTGGAGGAGCTTTCACAGATCCTTTGGGCAACACAAGGAATCACAGCTTCAATAGGGGAGCACAGATTGAGAACTGCTCCATCTGCAGGTGCACTATATCCCATTGAGACCTATCTTCTGGTGAATCGAGTTGAGGAGCTTGAACCTGGTCTCTATCACTTCGATGTTGAAACATACCAACTTGATATCCTCAAACTCGGGAACTTCTCGAAAGAAGTGACGGCAGGTGCTCTTGAC
>JBHLRC010000124.1:0-9238 GCA_048882965.1 Candidatus Thorarchaeota archaeon | reverse complement strand
TAATCGGTCTATGCCAATCCCTACAACCATTTTTGGTGAAGTGTATACAACAAATATCTCGTATCCTGGAGAGATAGCCAAATCCGCTGGAGGTCTAAATACTTCTGCGATGTTCATGAGAGGTAGAAGATTAATGGAGGTGTACTTCTATCCGATTCAATACAATCCCGTTACCAGCAACTTGACAATATATTCGCAAATAATCGTTAAGGCAAAATACAGTAATCCTGCGCAGATAAAACAGGTTGATTCTTCTTTAGCAAGTTATGAGTTCGAATCCATCTTTCAAGAACTGATTTTAAACTATTACATCGGCCCCCCGCTTATTTATCCCGGAGGATGGATTTTACTCTATCCCCCAGTGGATGGTGCAGAATATTTAATCATAACAACATCTGAATTTGAATATGATGCACTGAGATTAGCAGCGTGGAAGACTCAGAAAGGACGACTTGCTAAAGTCGAGCTTGTTACAGAAACAGTAACAGTAGAGAATATACTTCATCGCGTGTACGAGAGCTGGAATCCAGTTCCGACATTTGCAGTTATATTAGGGGATTGTGAAAGCATTCCAACAAAATATGTAACACTACACCCATCGATTAACGAATACACTGATTATCCCCTTTATGGTGAGAGAGGATATATTGGGTCAGATTTGCATTACTTTACTCTTGATGATGAGAATGATTACCTCCCAGAGATGATATACAGTAGAATTTCAGTGGATACACCAGAGCAGGCGCGAATAATTGTTGATAAAATCTTGGCATATGAGAAAGATCCGAATATGATAGATGCTGAATTTTACAATACTGTTCTTTCGACCGCGTATTTTGATGACAATGAACGGGTATGGGACTCCATAAATGGGGTATGGAAGGGTGAAGTGGATGGAATTGGAAAAAGAGAAGACCTCGCATTTGTTTACCAAGCAGAAAAAGTTAGAGAGTATCTATTGCAGTGGTATGATGTCAATCGGAGTTATGTTGCATATACTGACCTTGCAAGAGGTGGTCATATACCTGAGTGGCATTGGCAGGTACCTTATCCGAATGGGATACCTACAGAACCGGTTGTCAATATTGACCCTAGTGAATGGATTAGTGCATATATGAGCGATTCTCAGCTTGCGGAAGATTCCATTGTTCAAAATATTGATGAGGGGAGATTTCTAGTGTACCATATTGACCATGGATATACTCAAAATCAGGTCTGGATGGGACTAAATGCCTTCGATGAAGAATATGAAGAATATAGGGATCCTTACGACGGATGGCAATTTCCATATTTCGAGTTAGCATCAACTAATCTATTGAATAATGAAGACCGTCTACCTTTGGTCATCGACATTGCATGTAGTACTGGTTGGTTCGACGGTGAAAATGATTCAGATGTAATGGGAGAACTCTACGCACTCTGTTCGAATGAGAGCTTGGCTGAAAACCTAACAAGGTGCGACAATGGAGCTATTGCTGTCATTGCAGCATCCCGCATTATTAACAGTGCAGTAGGAAGAGATATGTTGAATGGCATCATTCAAGCATTTTGGCCAGGATTCTTAACATATCAAAATCGACCGATCTATGAGATGGGTACTGCACTTTTGTTCGGAAAGCTGCATGCGTATAAGACCCACAAAGATGTAATCAATAGTAGCCCACTTGGCGCTGTAGTTGCACAAACAATGTTCGAAGCATTCCACCTCTTCGGAGACCCTGAAACTCAGCTCTGGACTGACATGCCATCCGAACTCAATGTCACTTATCCAAAATCTTTAGGCATTACGCATCCACAACGCTTCGTCGTAACAGTCAAAAACTTGACCTCAAGGGAACCAGTTCCATTTGCCAAAGTTTGTGTTCAACAGGAAGGTGCAATATATCAAGTTGGATACACAGATTCTGAAGGGCAAGCTATCTTCGATGTTGAACCAGCCTCACCACTAATCCATGGAAACATCACAGTAACTGTGACCAGACACAACTTCAAACCGTTCATCATATGGATACCTGTTTTTGATACTGAGGCATCCATAACACTTTCACAATATTCAGGAAAAGAAGGAGATCCAATTGATTATTACCTGTATGGATTCCAACCAGGAATTGATGTTGAGATCTATTTCAACGATACACACTTTGATACTTTTAGTGGTGGTAGTGGGTCCGGCAATGGTCAAGCTCCTGTACCATCCAATCTAGATGGTTATGTCAACGTATGGGCAGTACAACGTACAATTAGTCCCTTCCCAGAGGATTGGTACCCTGTCACCACTGAACGCTTTCTGTGTCTAACAGCAGAAGATGGACCGGATCCTTTCTTTTATTCATATTTGGACCCATCTACATGGGACAGTTCCAGCGAATATTGTGTTTGGGACAATCCAGATATAACAGTGGCAGACACAATGCAATTCAATGACAACGATATCAAAGTGACAGTGCGCAATAGAGCGGATATTGCTGCCACTGAAACAGATGTTACTTTATGGTATGCTCCATATGGTGGAGGATTATCGTGGAAGATTTATCAAACCAAATCAGTAGATGTTCCAGCTAATGGTCAATTGGATGTTGGCTTTTCTTGGTCTTCAGTTCTTCCAGAAGTGGCTTGTCTCAAGGTTGTGCTATTTCATTCGCAAGAGGCTTTGGAAAACAGGTTCGATAACATAGGTCAGGAAAATGTCGATATTATCCCGTTGACATCCCCAGGATATTACGAGTTCAAAGTTGGCAATCCAAACGATGTAAGTGACTACGTTGAGATTAGAGTAAGGCAGAATGGTGAATATTCCGATGTATGGAACGCATCAATACTTGGATATTCTTTCCAAATGACGGAGGGTAAGGATAATCAGACCATCAAAATTCGAATTGATCCAGAAACAGAGCTTGCAATAGGAGAATGGCGATTATACTCTATGTATGTCTACGTCAATGGAACACTGGAAGGTGGGATGACATTTAACGTCACATACATGGGACCATCACCAATCCCATGGGAATTTGTTTTGTTAAATGCAGGTGGAGCTGCTGTAATTATAGCTCTCGTGATTATCGTAAAGAGAAATCAATAACTTGCAGTCGTTGTTAATTACAAACGCGTCTTATTGCTATTTTAATAGCTATATTTTTAAACGACAACACACAGAGATTTCGATTACTCGCGTATAAGGAGGAAGATAATGAATGCAGCTTTTTGACTTTCTAATCTTTCCATTAGATATTCTATTCATGATATTACTAATCGAGCTCATAATACTGATTCCATTAAGAATCAACAAAGTATACCAACATTCAATAAAGAAACGTAATGGAGGAAAGGTTTGGCACTACCATGTCAAATCTAAGAAAAAGTAGGAGGAGAATAAACGATGCAACTTCCCACACCTGCTTATCCGATTGATCTAATCAATTATTATCTCCTGATAGTTGTCTTTATCCTCGGAATTATAGGCCTTGCATTTATCATATATTCCGAATCGCCAGGCCGTGTTCCACCAGAACCAACTGGCGGTGAACCTGACCCTGATGATTGAAGTAGTTGATAGGTATTTCACAATATTTTAGATAAGAGTTAGTAGATGGTCAAATCGGGACCTCAAGAATTCCATTGAGGGAGTTTCTGCAAGAGGTCCCAGCTCTATTAGGATATGCCTTAGCGAAGCATCGTCTTCCTGAATAATAGCTAGTTCAGCCTGCAGAAGTAATGCTTGCCCAAGAATTCCCGGGAGATCTTCACTTCTAGCTCGCTCTTCAAGTAGTGAGAGATACGGGGATACATTGGTTTCTTTATCAGATAGATGTACTTCGATGCGAGCTAAATAATGGAGAAACATATTCTGATAAACCAATGTTCCTGCTCTGTTTTCATATATCTTCAAAGCTTCTTCGATACTACTCATTGCTGAAGCATAATCCCCATCTGCAATTTCCAAAACTCCAGAAACAAAATGCAACCAAGCGATTTCAGTTTCACGACCTGATCGTGTAATAGTATCGCGAACTGAATCAATGAGTAAAAGAGCTTCAGTGGTTTTCTTCATAAGAATCAGAGACCAAGCCTGATTGAGTATAGCTCTAGGTAGCAATAGAGGACGATGTTTGAACTGGGCTTCAGTCATTAAACCCCATTCATATCCTGAATCAGGTTCGCCGATAATATTGTATAACGCTGAAAGAATTAATGATGTATTGCTGCTTGGTAATCCAATCGATTCTAATATTGTGATATTCTCTTCATAATGATTAATTGCTAGATTATATTCACCTCTCGTAGCTTCAATCTTACTTAGTTGATCTTGTGAGTAGGCGATGTCTGCCTTCATTCCAAGAGTTTTGGTCAGTTGAATTGATTGTAGAAGGAGTTCTCGTGCCTGTGTACGTTCGTCATCTATAATGATTCTTGCCTTTTTATTAAGGAAATCACCTATCCGAACAATATCATTATGTTTCTCCGCACACTCGATCGCTTTCTCAATGTATTTCAAACGGCCTTCTGAATCGCCATCTATCATAGAGCGTTGGGAAAAGTTGTCATATAGAACAGATTCATAGAAACTATATTGTGGATTTGATTCAATGATTTGAATAATTGATTCAAGATTAGCTGTGTCATACATGGATTCAGGATAATTCCTCATTTCAGCTTCAAATTGATGGAAACGCATCTCAAGCTGAAGCCATTCAGCCGGATTGGTTTCAAGAAAAGCACGAGCAACTTCCTGAACTTTCTTATTGGCGTCTGAATCACCAAGTAGTTCAGCTACACAGAAAAGGTTAGGTTGGAGAATTAATCTATCACCATATTTCTTGTGAATTCGCTTTACCTGTTTCATGTCATATAACAAAATAGAGTGATGGATTGTGAAGTAGACTGTCAAATCTGAACAGTCTTCTTCAAGTATTAAATTGGTCATAGATTTCACGAAATCAGAATAATCGTATGCCTTGTTCATTGTTGATTCAAGTGTTTTCCTTGTGTCATCATCAATGAATGGGAAGTAGCAGGTTATTGTCCCAATTGGCTTCATCGTCACTCTCCCTCAGACAATTGGATCGTTCCTAATCGTGACTGATTTCCAATAGTTCATAGGTACTTCAGAAAGAGAAAAATCTTGTTCATTCCATAGTCTATAGCTTTTCCATCAATCTGTCAAAGTAAGGTTTCAAGAATTGCAGTTTCTCTTTCTCAGAAAGCTCTCGAAGCTGCTGGACTATTTCCCGAAGCTGTGCATCATCATTGTTCTTGATAGCTAATTCAGCCTTAAGCAATAACACCTCTCCAAGAATCCCAGGGAGATCCTCTGAAACTGCTTTGTCTTCCAAAATGGCAAGTGAAGGAGTGATTGCATCTGGCGATTCACTTGAGAAGACATCAATCTTTGCGAGATGGAGCAAGAAGATCAGCTGAATCTGATATGCCCACCCTTGCTGTTCATAGATTCTAAGTGCTTCTTCAATGCTGCTAGATGCTAGTTGGAAGTCACCTTGTTCGGTTTCCAAGATACCTGTGACAAAATTAAGCCACGCAAGTTGGCTCTCATCTCCAGATTTCAATATCGATTCTCTTGATGTATCAAGTAAGGCTTGAGCTTCTATTTGCCTCTTCAGAAGAATAAGTGACCAGATTTGATTGAGAACAGCGCGGTTTATCAGATATGGTCTACTTTTGAATTGGTCCTCAGCCATTTGACCCCATTCTAGACCAGACTGAAATTCACCTACAACATTGTACATAGTTGATAGTGCTAAGGACGCATTTCCAGTATTCAATCCAGCCCTTTCTCTGATGCTGACAACCTGTAGATATCGTGTGATAGCCCTACTGTATTCACCCCTAATTGTATCCAAAGCACTCAGTCTATCTAAGACCTCTGCAAAAAAAGCAGGTGTCCCTACAGAGGTGTCAACAATTTGATAGGCTTGTTCCAGCAGTTTTTTCGATTCTGCTCTATTGGTGTCACTAACGATATGTGCTTTCCTCGTTAGAAAGTACACCAATCGAAGCCGATCATCAAACTTCTCTGCAACCTCTATTCCTCTTTCAATACATCGAATCCTTTCCTCAGTATCCCCATCTGCATGGGCACGTATTGCTAAATAATCATTCAAAACAATTTCATAATAACCAAGTCTTGGATCACTGGCAATCAATTCCTGAATTTTGTCCATATTTGATGTCGAATACATTACTTGGGGATAGTTCCTCATGTCTGCTTCAAACTTCATGAAATGCATCTCAAGAGCCAACCAGTCTTCGGGTTCTGTTGCTAGAACAGCATCTGCAAGTTCATAGACCTTCTTCACATCTTCAACAGTGCCTTGATATGCAGAAGAAATGAACAGGTTTGGACCAAGTACTGTGTGACCACCATATTTCTCTCGAATCATTTCGATAGGCTTGTAATCCATTGCAAGGATACAATGATGGATTGCAAAATAAACAACCATGATTGGACTGTCAGACTTGAGAACGAGTTCACATAACCTATGAACAAAGTCGTAGTAATCAGACGCCTCCGCCATAGTGCTTTCTAAAACATTCTTGGTTTCCTCTTCGATTAAGGGAAAGTAACATGTTATTGTCCCGATAGGATCCATCTTCATTTTCCCTCTTAGACAGACATCCTAATACTATGCTATAGTTCAACTTGGAGAAAAATCTTGTTCACATGCTGGTTCCTTATAATCCTGCATTGCGAATCATCTCTTCAATCTTGATTCGACCTAACCTTGGAAACTTCTTAACTGGGTAAGACAGAAGCACATCGACTGATTTGGTGAATGGAGTAGTTTTGCTAATTCTCGAGATTTGTTCAGCATCACGAAAATGGTCGGTCACGAACTTAGCAAATAAAATAGGTTCCATCGCAGAATAGAATGAAAACCAGTACTCATTCGGGAATCTATCACGGAACCATTGATCAACCTCATCCATTCTTGCTTTTTGTTCATCATATCTTACCTTGAGATAAAACTCTGTGCTACGACCCAGACTCAGATTCCATCTGACTGCAAACCAGAAGGCATTGCTGTCAAGCATTTCTTGGATTGCTCTGCTTACTCTTCGTGCGGTAAGACCAGACTTCTGCGATATCTCACTGACTTGCATCCGAGCATCCTCAAGAAGATGCTTTAGGACTTTGAGGTGCAAATTCTTGATATCGAAGCTCGCGCCACTCTGAGTCAACGTAGTATGGAGTTCTGTGGCTGTGACTGAATCCAAAGTACGCAAGGATGTTCCAACATCTTGCAGAGCTTCAACCCCCTCATATTCACAGTGGATAAAATACAGTCTTCCGGATGCAGTCACGATTTGACCAACTTGGACTATATTGAGGTGCGAACCTAGATTTTCAATAAACGCCTCTTCATCTTCTGACCCATCTGTTGACACCAAAGCAATCAGATATTCGGACCCCATCATTGCTGGCTTCAGAACGATAGAAAACTCCTCGATCACACTAGTTTCAATCAAACGGTCCATTCGCTTCTTAATTGCATTTGCAGTTATACCGAACCTTTCAGCTAGAGATTGGTATGATAATCTACAGTTCTCATCAAGAGCTAGTAGAATACGCTTGTCTATCGAGTCCAAATATTCCACCTTGACTGGGTCAGCCAGTCTCTGGTGGGATTAGTACTGTAAATAGATTGTCATCAAGAGACTCTTGAAGTTCTTTTGAGGCACAGAAGATGTTTCCAGAACCGATGACACATAGCTCAAAACCAAATTTGCGAAGTTTCTGGAGATACTCAAGATGCTCAGAGAGAATATCGATTATATGAGATGTGTCTGAATTCGTCTTTTGGGTTGATTCGGGAAGAGACACCTCAACTTCAATGAAGAAGGATTCGCTTTCTTGACGATCATGTTCAAGAAGAATACGAACCCAAGGTGTGCGATAGATCAATGTTGCTACTTCTTCAGAACCAGAATCATCCCTGAAAACTGAAGCAGCGTGATTGAATTTCTCTTTTAGGTCGAGTGTCATTATTCATTCACGATTAATTATCTCCTCAATTGAAATATGAAATAGCCTACACCGGCAGGTTCGGAAAGTAGCTCTTCTTTTGTGATATGGCAAATCGTCTGTGAATCAAAATCGTCTATATTCATTTAGAATCGTAATGACTTCACTATCAGGTACATCATACCAATTCCTGTAGGCATTTGCTACCGCAAAAACAAATCCTGATTCTATTCGTGGACAAACCAAGTTCTCAACCACTTTGCCAATCATATCAGCAGCACTACCTGATGATGTAGGAACAGCGACAGTGATAGTCTTTGGTGATAGAGTTCGAACAGACTCGATGGCAGCCATCATTGTGTACCCACTTGCTAGTCCATCATCAACAAGTACAATATCCTTCTTCGATGGTTCAACTATTCCTACTAGTCCTTGGTAGTCAGCTTTTCGTTCATCAATCTGTTTCTGTGTCTGCTTGACAACTAATTCAATTTGATGCTTGTTCAAACCTATTGATATTACTAGCCGTTCGTTCAATAAAAGAGAACCGTGCGATGTTAATGCTCCGAATCCTGCTTCAGTATTTCCCGGGACCTGAAGTTTTCGAACAATTATCGCATCTAGTTCGGCATCCAATGTCCGTGCTATCTCAACTCCTACAGGGACTCCACCATTGGGAATGACTAGGACCAGAGGTCGAGTTTCATAAGAAGCACCTTTTAGCTCTTGAGCCAAGACTTGTCCTGCCTCTGTTCGATTCTCATAGGAATACAAGAACAAAACCTCAATCTCATTAATTGAGTTACACATTGCTCCCACATAAGGAATTTGACTCCCATAATCTATAACAGCGCGATTATCATGATAAAGAGATGGTGTGCTGCATGTCGGATTCAGGAACTCGTATTCTATATCTTTCACGAGCAGATATCATCAGTTTGAATCTCTCCATAGAAGAGATAATCAATGAGCTCGAGGTGGCGTTTGCAGAGAAAGCTGAGGGACGAGTTGAAATGCCCCCAAAACCTGGGGTCCATCCTGGTGAGGGGGATAATTTCATTCATGCAATGCCGGCATATATTCCTGCAATGAAATCTGCAGGTGTGAAATGGGTCAGTGGATTCCCACTGAACCAAGAGAAAGGACTTCCCTATATCTCAGGTTTGTTGATTCTCAATGACCCTGATACAGGACTCCCGATATCTGTCATGGACTGCGTGTGGATCACTGCTAAACGGACTGGTGCTGCAACAGCTATTG
>JBHLRC010000123.1:0-9251 GCA_048882965.1 Candidatus Thorarchaeota archaeon | reverse complement strand
GAAGTGATGCGAGGTCCTGCGAAGAGCAAGGTTGCTAAGGAGCTCATGATGACTGATGATCTAGATTTCTCACTCCCCGTTGATTACTACTCATTCTCTGGTGGAATCGCTGAGATGTTCTATGGGGTGAAGAACTTCTATAATGATATTGGATTGTATCTTGCTCAAGAACTCAAGTCAGTTGTCCAAGAGATTGGATTATCAATGATTGAACCTCCTACGAAGATTCGCGCAACCGTAATTGGTGCTGGGACATTCTCATTGACAGTTTCAGGTTCTACTTGTTATTTTGACAAGACAATGGATTTTCCAATTACCAATATACCCGTTCTACCAATCAATGTAACAACAGAGAATTATCGTTCTGGGATTATAGAGACCGAGGTTGATCGTGCCTTCAAGAAACACGATTTGCAGGAAGGGAATGACATTGTAGCATTATACTTCAAAGACCCACTATACAGGTCTTATTCATGGCTCCAGGAATTCGTCAAGGCCATTGAGAGTTCTCTTTGCAAAACGGTTTCCCAAAGAAAGTTGGTCATCCTCCTTTTCGCGAGTGATATAGGAAAGATGGTTGGGCTGATGGCACGTCGTGAAACTTCTATTCAGCAGAACCTAATCAGTCTCGATGAGTTATTTCTCGAAGAGGGTGATTGGATTGACATCGGTGCACCTCTTCATGAGCGTCAAGTCTTTCCTGTCACCGTGAAGAGCCTTGTGTTCAATAAGAATAAGGAATATCCATAAAGCCCCAAGAACATGGTATATAAGATGGAGTTCGAGCCCAAGAATTCACGTTGAGTTTTCTCCAGTACTCTAAGCTTAAAGGTCTTGAATTCACAGGACTCTCTACATTTCAGATTCTAGTAAATTTTCGAAGGGCCATAGTTTACACATTCTTGTCGATTTTTCTTAGATCTCTGGGTCTCTCAACAACCGAAGTAACCTTGATGGCCACAGTTGGTATGATTGCTAATGCATCTACTCAATCGTTTCTCTGGGGTAACTTACTAGACAAATATCGTAAGCCCGTGGAATTTGTAGCATTCGGTGAATTGCTGGCTGGTATCGGACATCTGTTCATGGTGGCAGGATATACGCACTTCCTTGTATTAGGTCAACAGATTATTGCAGGCTATGTGATCATTTTTTCACTAGGTATTATTGAAATTTTTTGGAGTATGTCCAATGTTGGATGGTCCGCATTGGTATCTGAACTGACCGAGATTGATGAACGAAAGCAGCTAATGGGGCAATTCTCAGTCATTGGAGCATTCGGAGGTATTGGAGGTGCTATTCTTGGAGGTGTCCTTTTCGATAGCGGTGGATTTGCTGATGGTAGCATCTTTCTTCTTGCTGCAGCTGTGATGGTATTTTCTAGCTTCATTGTTTATTTCTCAATTCATTTTAGAGATGAAGTCAAAATATCAAAATCTGGATATAGGGAAGACGAAGAAAGATATTCTCTTAGAGACCTCCCCTCTCATCTTCGAAAGAGCTTCATTATATTCATTCTATCTTTGGTCTTCATCAACTTCGGCAGAAACTCAATTGCGACAATAGCTCCACTCTTCCTTGCTGATCCAACAGGTTTCAACGCTAATGGGCTAGACGTTGCACTCTTCAGTAATGTTCGGAGTGTAGCCAATATAATTGCTGGGTTATTGATTGGCTCTGTTGTTGCGAAATCTGATGATAACAAAGTGATGATATCTGGAATCCTCTTCTCTGGTTTGGGAATAGTTTGGTTGGCGGTGGCACCAACATTTACTCTTGTCCTGGTATCTTCTTTCCTCAGAGGTATCTCAGAGGTAATAATCAGTGCATCGAGTTATTCTATAGTCGCAAGAATGGCACCTAAAGAGTACAGAGGACGCTTGTTTGCATATTATAATACAACTTTCTTCCTAAGTTGGGGAATCGCTGGTACATTGGTTGCAGGACCTATTGCGGACATCCTAATTGGCCAAGGTTTCTCAAATGCGAATGCTTACCGGGGAAGTTTCATCGCGGCTTTGGTCTTAGTGGTTATTGGGGTCATAATTCTGGTGGCAGCTATTAGGCACTTTCGAAAGTTTGAGATTCCAGAGGAGGATGAATCGGAGGTAGAGCTCGAGTTATGAACTCTCAGACTAATGTGATTATCATTCCATATTTACCTACACTCATCTGAAGCTCATCTCGATATGTCTTCACATACCCTTCCTCGATTCGGACATTTGTGTTACTCTTTACCTGTGGGATCTGTTTGTTCCAAAGTACAAGCTTGATTGAACCAGTATCATCGGTAAGAGTTACGTCTGCCACTTTCAGGTCTTCTCCGGTTTTACGCGATTTTACAGAACGTGGTCCATCTATCCTCTCAACTCTTCCTTCAGCAATCACTCTCTGTTGTCTATCGCGGATGTCCCCAATCTTGGACATAGCCTTTGGGAATCCTTTTGTGATTCTCTTCTCATAATATATGCCATCCCACAAGTATTCATGCGTCTTACCAATCTGAACAAAGCCTATGCTTTGGTAGAACGGGTTTGTTCTAGTGTTCCACTCTGGAGTTCCAAGAACCCACAGGTCTGCAGAAGGATATAGATTCCATATCAGCTTGAAAGCTCTTGTTCCTACGCCTTTTCTCATATGAGCTGGATCTATCCAGATTCGCTCACATGCCATGTACTCAGGACCTCTATCTCCAACAATGAATCCTCCAACAATATCCTGATCTGTGAGTATTTTGTAGTAGTTGAGGTAGCGGTTTTTGATTTTGTCAATGTTCCATTCAAGTGAGTCGTAACCAGGCGGTCCTCCCGGTCCTGGAGATCCAACTTCAGAGTCGGAATCAAACGCTTTTTTGCAGGTCTCTGTAAGAACCTCTCCATCTTCTTCTCGTGCAAGTTGCACTTCTACTGAATACCTACTCATGTATGTGACCCACCAATTTTCTGGATACACATTGGTAATGTTACCTTCTCTCAGGAAAACCGAGTATGAACGGAATATTCATGAATACTTCCAAATGTGTTTCATTCAATCCAATGAGGTCTGAGTAATCAATGAGTCGGATTTATTATTTCGAGATACCAGTTGATGATTTCGATCGAGCTATTGAGTTCTATGAGACTGTGTTCGGTTGGAAAATCACCAAACAAGAACGACCTAGTGGTCCCTACTATTCTGTGAAGACGGGAGATCCTGACGAACCAGGAATTAATGGATCATTGTTCAAAAAGGAGGAAGGTTGGAGCACCATCTCTAACGTTATTCGAGTTCAAAATATCGATTCGATAATTGAGAGTCTCAAGAAACTTGGAGGAGAAATAATCTTCCCCAAAACAGTGATCAATGGGGTTGGATATCTTGCATATTTCAAAGATCCCGAGGGGAACACCTTTGGAATGATGCAGGAAGACCCGAAAGCCCATTCAGAGAGTGGGATGTAGAGTTAGAGCCAACGTCTGACACGTCTCTTGAACTCTCGATATTTATCACCGAATTCTTTTTCCAGAATAATCTCTTCACGCTTGATGAAGACATACCTGAATATGAGGAAGACTAGAAAGGTCAGTGCGGCAGTTACTATACTACTCCATACAATAATCATTCCTATGAGTGCTAACAGACATCCCAAATACAATGGATTACGACTGAACCTATACGGGCCTGTTAAAACGAGACTCGAAGGTCTTTGCATGGGTTCTCGATCTCTCAAGCTTATTCTCCCAATATACAACAAGGTATAGTTTGCCCAAATGATTAGGAGAAATCCCATAGCTACTAGTGGAAGTCCAATCAAATTATACGGCTGAGGGATGATATCTGCTGGGAATGTGAAGAAATCAACTAGCACTTGCGTGCTGACATTGAAGATGTAGAAGGGAGCAAGGAGAAGGAATGAAAAAATAGTTGCAAACAATAGTATCCACAGACCCTGTACAACTACCATTCCACGAGGATATTTCTCTTTCAACTCTTCGAACTTTCCCATCTCAACACATTCCAGTCGTAGGACTTCTTCATCTTCCAAGTCAGATATATGCATCGTGTGAGGTGAGTGATTTGGCATATCCTCTTAATTAGCGCATTAAATCTGTCGAACAACCCCTGAATCTTGATGATTCGAGAGGTCGTCGACATATACTTCCATCAGCTATCAGGGCTCTTTCCTGATCCAATAGATGAAGTACAGTAGTGCTGGGATGCCAATTATCAGCAAGTCTATGAGCAATGCAAACAACCATGTGAAAACCCAGTCATTGACTGTCCATGCATTGAATGTGATGTCCCACCGACTGGTAAACCAGATAATGAGCAACCAAGTAATTCCGACAAAGAATCCGAAGGCATCGCCCTGTTCTCGTTTGCCACGCTGTCCCTTTGGAAACTTATCTTCCTCAGGAAGATTGGTGTACCATTTCAGATACACTACTGCCGCAGCAACAAGTACCCAGAGACCAACTAAAACAAGCTCCCAGAAAATCAAGTGCAGAATGAAAGTGATTATCTGTCCAACTGACCACAGTCCAAGTGTTGTTTGAATCAGACCCAGCGTCTGCAGATCCGCAAGTACCCACAGAAAGACAAGTAGTGCTTCCACTAGAGCTGCTATGATCAACACAGCGAAAACAACATTCATCTTCCAGTATTTCCGCAGGAACTTCCTCCCTACGGTTTCCATTATTTCATCATCAGTATTCATTGTTTAAACTCCAATTCTGAAGTTGTATGTGCCTTGAAATCAATCCGAGGGTTAATAAATGTTTGGCCATTAACAAACGTCAAACATGACTCAATTGGACCATCTCGCATATTTCATAGTCTTGCACCTGTTGCATGATGCAGACGCTGAAGATTGTGTCGACTGAACTACAGAAGCATCATTGGTTGTCCAAATGGATAGAAGCAGATGACCATCCATGCAAAGAGGAAGCAGTAGAAGACAGTTGATCCGAGAATATTCCTTCCTGAGTTCATGTAGACCCATGTTGTCATTATCTGTTGAAAGATTATGAACAGACTCACTGCTGTCAAAGCTAGTGCGACAAAGGAGAGAGATACTGATTGCCAACCAATCATCATCACTGGAATGAATATCATGATGTCAATGAGTATAGCAATGATCAACATCGTGAAGTACTCCTTGATTCTACTGGAATACCTTAGTCGCTCCTGAATGAATCCACGTAGATAGAACTCCCTTAGGAAGAAGAAAGGAAACAGCAAAATGACAAGTGAAAAAATCACTCCGGTCTCTCTGGGTGTTGGCATCGAAACCACGATGTTCCAATCAAACAACGCTATGAACAGACCGATGCTTACGATTGCTGTTACAATCCCATATAGAACTGATAAGTAGGGTGAAGTTGATGTCATCTCCTTGATTCTATCCAAGATAGGTTGAAGCTGCAATTTACGATCTCTGAACGAAAACAGAAGCAACATTAAAACAACACCGGAAGAAAGCCCAACTGCCTGACCAGCAAAGACAGAGTTGAACATAGTAATAGGCGCTACATCAATAAAGAATACAGAAAGTGGAATCAAGAGTACAAAGCCAATGAATGCTGCAAGCAGGTAGCCCAAAATTCGTCTGAATGGGAATTTTTGGTTTTCATCCGAATCTCGAGGATGTATCTGTTTTCCTTTGAAGATGTAATTTCCAAGGTAAGATATAAAGCTGAACAAAACAACGAGTGCTCCAATCAGTGTAACGGCAATAGATATCATGAGATATTGTGATGTCAAACTGACATTTGTCGCTGAGGCTCCATTAAAGGCAGTTTCAAACCATTGAACTGCTTCATAGATGATTGCAGAGTCAACTGGTTCAAAAAGATGTTCAGCGTTCGGACTCACTGATACCTTTGTAGCATTCCCATCCATAAAATCTCCATATAACGTGCCAAATTCTACATCTTGTTGTCCTGTATATGCTCTTAGGAACGCTATCCCATCTTCCTCACTTATCCCCTGGTCGTACAGAGCATATGCTGCTAGAAGATTTGGGACACTGCTGATATTCCCACTTGACGAGAATGTAGAAAGCGCTCCAATTGCAACGGTCGCATTGATTCTAGTTGGATTCTGCGATGCCGTTAGCATTGAAGTTCCGCCGCCCATTGAGTGTCCTGCTAAACCAATTCGGTCTACAAAACCCAGACTTTCAAGGTACTCCACTCCTGCTAACATGTCTTCTACAAGACTAGTGCTACGTGCAAAATTGCCAAGATATCCATCTGAAGAACCATGGCCACGAAAATCAATGTTTACGACAACAAAACCGCGTTTTGCTAGCTCAATTGATAATGGTTGCATCCAAAGTTTGTTTTCGCAAAAGCCATGTCCAACAACCACACCAGGTAAGTCAGTCGAGGTGTCGATTGGAGTGTACACCAATGCTTGTATGAGAGTCCCGTCACTTGATTCAAGTGTTTCATGTCTGATTGTGTAGGGATGTTCGGGATCCGCATAGAATGTTAAAGAGAAGGTCGATACGACTCCAATTACTAGAATAATTCCACCGATAAGTAATGCTTTGGTTTTTCTACTAGTCCTGATAGATTGAAGCACATTCATAGTCTAACACAATCAAGAATCGTAGATTACGCACCTTATTTTTTCTTCTAAAACTCAGATTCAACCTTAACTTCGGGTTGAATCCATGAAATGAAGATCAATCGACAATTCTTTTGATAGTTCAAGCAGACTTTCTATAGTTTTTTCATCAAGAGGTATTCCATCTACGGACCGTTTGTCAAATTCTTCAAACTCTTTCTCACCATGAACGAATATTCTGTTTTGTCCTTCAGCTTTTTCAGCACCCTTTAAACGGACAATCATCTCATCCATTCTTGATTTGAATGAGTCGATGTCGATGAAACACGATGGATCTAGAGCCATAAAGAAATGACCTATTCGTGGATGTTTGTATTCACCATCAACGAAGAATTTCAAATCTCGAAGTGTATTCCCTCCTGACATGATACCGCATAGTATGTCCACCATAGTCGCTAGGCCATATCCTTTGTGCCCTCCATGAATCTCACCTTCTCCCCCCAGTGGGTATATACCACCTTCTCCGAGACCTCGATAGAGGTTTTTCAGAACCTGTCCAGGATTGTTCGTACTCGCTCCCGTTTCGTCAGTTGCCCACCCCGTTGGAATTTCATTACCTGCTCTATCATAGACTTCAAGCTTACCACTTGGGACAACACTTGTAGCTAGATCCATTACCCAAGGTCGTTCATTCTTGGTCGGCGCAGCAAATGCAATAGGATTTGTCCCAATCATTGCGTTTCTACTGAAGGTCGGTACAACAAGAGGTTCTGAATTGGTCATTGATATTCCGATTAAGTCATGCTCTAGCGCCATCATTGCATAGTATCCCGCAAAACCATAGTGGTTGGAATTGAAGACAGTGACTACCCCAACACCTGATTTCTTCGCCTTATCAAGGGCTATCTTCATTCCATAGACGCCAGACGGTTGTCCTAATCCGTTCATTGCATCAATGTTCGCAATGACTTGGCTATCTTTCTCTATACGCGGCTCAGCATCTGGAATGATGTACTCATTCTTAATACCTTCTACGTATCTCTTCAGTCTGCCAACCCCATGAGAATCGATTCCTCTCAAATTGGATGTCACAAGATTATCTGCGACATAGTATGCATCTTCTTCTTTTACTCCCAACTTCATGATTACTTGTTGAGCAAACACTCGCAAATCTTCATGGTGAATCCGTCTGAAATCCATGTCTTCATCTCCGAAGATAAGAAATTGTTTAACAACTGTTCCTTCTTAATTTATCCTTCAATCAGAGAACTTTATCTCTGAAAATCAAATAGCAACCTGACTAGATTAGTGTTTCAAGAATCTCAGCAACATCCTCAACATATTTCGGACAGTTGTCGAATACGCCTTTTTCGAAGGCCACTTTCAAACCTTCTGCAGCGGCTAAGTCATAGTCGATTAATTCTCTGCAAAGTGTCGAACCATGAAGATTGGTAAACTTTTTGAGGAGTGTGTCTGCGGCTTGATTGACTTTCTCCTCCATCATTGATCCTCCGTATTTCAGTCCTAGAGCCATGATTGCTCCAGTCAGAGCTCCACACACATTTCCCTTATCAGCTATACCTCCACCAAATCCAGATGCTATATTCATACATGTCTTAAAATCAAGACTACCTGAACTCAGGAACTCACCGTATGTGGTGAATATTGCTTGTGAACATGTGCCCTTCTGTTCTTCTATAATCTTCTTTGCTTTTTCCACGCGAGTAGATGACATATACTTACGCAAGTTTGAATTCTTTTATACATTAGCTGAAAGGTGATTGTTATCGTTCCTGCACCCTTTTTCCAATTAACATATCTAACTTTCCAATCGATTTGGAGATTGCATTCTTACACCAGTCTTGTATGAGGGTGCTTTCGACTGCGTTGAAGTGCAGTATTAAATTACAGTCTGATTGTTCTTTTTACATCAAGTGGGTGGCAAAACATGAAGTGGAAACTGCGAAAGTCTTACGATAATCCGATGCTGAATTTCTTCGTATTATCACTTCTATGTCTAATTCTTCTTTCACCATCTCAATCAGTTGCTCAGATGGAACATGATGATTTGACTGGCGTAAATGTTGCTATCTATAATGGATTGGGAGTAATGGGTTCCAGTCACATAGCACTCACTAGGATGTTTGAGTGGATGAATGCCACAGTTGAGAGTGTAACAGCAGCTGAAATTCTGGATGGTGGTCTAGATGCCTATGATATATTCGTAATCCCTGGTGGATCAGAAACTACTGCTGGTAGTGAACTTGAATCTGAAGGGGAGCAAATAATCAAAGACTTTGTCGCAAGTGGTGGCTCTTATTTCGGGATATGCGGTGGCGCAACCTTTGGTGTGCGTTATTTGCATTTGTTCAACGGATTTATGGGACCTGAGGGTGAACCAGGTGCTCAAATACACATGACGACCATGCATGTGAATCAGTCTAGCACTGGCCCAGACCTTTCAGATCTGCCGTATAATTTTACAACTATGTACTATGCGTCTCAGCGCTTTACTCCAAATCCATATCAACAAACCACCATACATACTATTGCAACCTACGAGTATGATGGTTCAGCTGGTATGGTTGCATTTGAATACGAAAACGGGTCGGTCTTCCTCTCAAGTCCACATCCTGAATTTGAGGAAAATAGTAATAGAGATGGCACAACTTCTTACGATTATCTTGATGACCCTGATT
>JBHLRC010000122.1:0-9398 GCA_048882965.1 Candidatus Thorarchaeota archaeon | reverse complement strand
CCCTGTTTCCAGATGTCTATCGTTTAATTCATATTGCCCTTCATTATTGTTTGATTTGGAGAGAGCTATGGACACGATTAAAGCAATACGCGAGAGAAGAAGCATCAGGAAATACCGAGTTGATGATGTGGATGATGAAGCACTAGAAACCATTCTACAAGCAGGTAGATGGGCTCCTTCAGCATCCAACAAGCAACCATGGCATTTCATAGTCATCAGGAACGCTGACATGAGAAAGAAACTTGCTGAAATCCACAACTATGGACGATTCATGCGAGAATCACCTGTAGTAATTGTTGTACTTGGAGACCCCTCAAAACACCCTCGGTATTATCTGGCTGACCCACATCAAGCAGTTCAAAACATGCTACTTGCTGCTTATTCATTAGGTCTGTCGACTTGTTGGATGGGAGTCAGAGATACTGATTTGGAGCCGCAATTTAGAGAAGCACTTGATATTCCAGAAAATTTGAGAGTAATCTGTTCGGTATCACTTGGTCATGGCGACCAGGAACGAAAGAGTACAAGATTTCCTCTTGAAGAAATCACGTCATGGGAAAGATATGGTGGCAAAAAGTAGGGGTGCTCTTGATGTCCGGAGAGAAGAACCTTGAAAATCTTCTGAATAATATGGAACCAATGATTGAGCCTGGTGAGTATGTTTTTTGCACTGTTTCTGAAAGCGACCTAGACAAAATAGAATCCCCTCTTATGATCTACAGAGAGGGTGAGGGACCCACTGTGATAATTCAAAGAGCCCTTGCTGAACAAATGGGTTTCAAATTTGGATCATCATGGGGTCTCATAACCCTCATGATACACTCGGCCCTGGATGCAGTGGGCTTTCTTGCCACAATCACTCATCATTTAGCGAAGTCAAAGATTAGTGTGAATGCAGTATCTGCTTTCTATCACGATCATCTATTTGTACCATATGAAAAATTGGATGAAGCCTTAGACCTCCTTATTTCTCTAGCAGATTCTTCAAAGTGAAATTACAACCTCATTGGCCCTCTTTCCTGACATATATTCAATTTCGATTCTTCCAATGTTGACACGCTTGAGTGATTTCTCAGTGATTTGTTCCTCAATGACTTTTCCTGGATCAGGTTCTAAAGCATGAATCATTATCTCAAGAGCGTGTTTCTTTTCCTCATTGTTTTCAAGAAACATAACTCGACCTCTGAATTGTGCTGTAGCAAAGAGGTGGTCACAGGCACCGTCAACATATCCTCTATCATCCAGTGCTTGTCCCCAAACGATGTTGTTCTTCTTTAGCATGTCGACTTTCTTTCCTTCTTGTGCGCAATGAAAATAGATACAATAATTCTCATCATCGTAGCCATGACTTAATGTTGCAAGATAGGGTTCATCGTCAACACTCATTGCAATCGTGATGTACTTTGCTTTCTTTATGATTGCGATGACTTCATCCTTGCTCTCTATGGCTTTCTCTTTTCTTCTGATTCCTCTCATCATTCCTCGAGCTACCATTTTGAAACATGGCGTTAAACGTTTCGAGTAATATTTTTGTGGATTACATCTTCAACAATCCTTATGGTCGACATTCAGGATATCTATGATGCACATGAGCGTATTCGAGATTATGCTCTTTGGACTCCTGTCATGACTTCATCGACCATCGATAATCTCACTGAATGTCAAGTCTTCTTTAAGTGTGAGAATTTCCAACGAGTAGGTGCCTTCAAATTCAGAGGTGCGTTGAACACAGTATCTCAGCTAAACGAACACGAACGAAAGAGGGGTGTTGTTGCGCATTCCTCTGGGAATCACGCGCAAGCCTTAGCATTGGCTGCTTCTCTAGTCGGCATTCAAGCTACGATTGTAATGCCAAAGAATTCCCCGCAGGTGAAGGTTAATGCTACACGTGGTTATGGAGCAGAGATTGTTTTCTGTGAAAACACTACGGAAAGCAGAGTTCAAGTTGCTAACGATTTAATCGAAAAACATGGGTATGTCTTAATTCATCCTTACAACGACGAGCGGATAATTGCTGGTGCTGGAACAGCTGCTCTAGAACTCATAGAGGAAGTTGAATCTCTGGATTTTGTATTTACTCCTGTCGGTGGTGGAGGTCTCTTAAGTGGTACTTCGATTGCATCAAAAGGGATTTGTCCAGACTGCAAAGTAATCGGAGTTGAACCAGCAAATGCGGATGATGCCTACCGTTCATTTAGAGATGGTAAAATCTACCCAAGTGTAAATCCGAATACAATAGCAGACGGTCTCAGAACCCAGCTTGGCGATATAACTTTCAAGATAATCAGAGAGTTTGTAGACTCCATTATTACTGTTACAGAGGAGGAGATTGTTGAAGCAATGAGACTTCTTTGGGAGCGAATGAAGCTTGTTATTGAACCTTCAGGAGCAGTTCCGTTAGCAGGTGTACTGAAGATGAAGGATGTCATTAAACAAAAACGTGTAGGTGTTATACTCAGTGGTGGAAACATAGACCTGTCAGAATTCTTCTCCCAATTAATCTGAGTTTTCTACCTTTTCACGAGTCTTTGGAAGCCAGACCACAAATTCCGCACCCTTGGTAGGTTGACCCTTAACACGGTCTCTCACATCAATACGTCCACCATATTTGTCGCAGATCTGTTTTGACTGATGTAGCCCTACACCACCATATCTCCTCGAAACGTCAAATATGGCTGCTTTTAATGCACCAGAAATTCCTTGGCCATTATCCCCAATAGCCACTTCATAACCTTCTCCACTTTCTCTTAGAGAAACCCAGACAATTCTCTCTTCTCGTTGATTATGTTCAATCGCATTCTCAATTATGTTTCCAAGGAGTTGTTCAAGGAATTGGTCTGCATCGATTAGTGAGTTTTCTGCTTCGATTGACATTTCGAAGATAACATCACGATGCTGTTCTTTATGTGCCTCAACAACTGATTCAATTGTTGTGCTTAGTTTTCTTATTCTAAGAGGAACAGACATCAAAGGTTCTGTAACTTTGACTTTTGATATCATACTCTGACATCTCTCAACGGAAGAGACAATCTGTCCGAGTAGACGTCTCGCATCAGGATCCTGGAGTTTCAACTCCATAACCATAGTACTTCCAAGAATGATTTGAAGTTGATTCCTAAAATCATGCGCCATCAGGTCAATCAGATGCATTGCACGCTCTTTCTGTGTTTCAATGTGTTTTTCAGCATCAATCCGGTCGGTCGCATTCATCGCTAACACTTGGAGAGCTTTATTGCCATCAAACTCAACCGGAGAGCCAAAGAGTTCTAACCATTGCATGTCTCCATCTTTCTGGAAGACACGAATTAGCATGGGTATCTTATTTGGAGGGTCTCCCAGCATAAGTTCCTGAACTCTTGTCATGACCATCTCCCAATCATCAGGATGGATCATTTCTTGAATATCTTCAGCTGTGAACTCAAGTACTTCTTCTACTGTGCTTTCCAAGAAAGTTGCAAAAGCGTGATTTGTGAAGATAACCTTTAGTGGATTTGGTTGTAAAATCAAAATTCCTTGAAATGAATGCTCGATTAACGATCTGTATTTTGCTTCGGACTCCACTAAGGCTTTTTGACTCTCTTTCCTTTCAGCTATGTCTCTCGCAACTCCCAGAATTCCTGTTGGTTCTCCATGTGAATCACGTGTAAATGTTCTCGCAACTTCTGTCCAAACAAGGAAACCATCCTTATGTTTGAGTTGGATTTCTAAAGGCGATGACTCTCCTCTGGTCTGTTTTTGATCTGAATGTTTTTCAGCTTCTAGTGCTTCTTTTACAGCTTCTATCGCAGTCCAAACTGACTCCGGAGCCATCAACTCAATAAGTGATGTGCCTTCGAGTTCTTCTACGGAATATCCAACTAGTTGCTCAACAGAAGGACTGACATAGGTGAGATTGAGCTCCATATCTGCTGTGAACAGAACATCTGTAATATTTTCCGCAAGAAGCTTGTACCGTTTCTCAGTGTGTTCAAGGGCTGCTTCAGTTTCTCGTTCTTCTGTTATCTCAAGCATCTGACTGAGATACCCTTTGATTTTCTCTCCATTATCAAGACCTAATGGTGTAATCCAAGCATCTACAATGATTGTACCGGATCGACTAGTTACAAAAAGATCCTCTTTTTTCACGGTTTCAAAATCAAAGACAGTTTCATATTTGACTGGTTCTCCTCTTATCAACCTGGCTTTGATTTCGTTTGGCACATTTGGGTCATCAAAGAGACTGAACCCCAGCACATCGTTGATGTCCTTTACACCAAACATCTTCAACGCAGCCTTGTTTATAGCTATTAAGATGCCATTTGGATCAAATAGCTCTATACCTAGCTGAGACTCTTCGAAGATTCTACGCATCATCTCAACATTTTCTTCGAGCGCTTCCTGCGATGCTCTTAGCTCAGAAATATCTGTAATGACTGCATAAGAACCTCGATGATTTCCTTCATTATCAATAATAGGTGCTCCAGACACAATAGTTGGTATTTGTTTGCCGCTACTTGTTGTCCATGCGACCTCGTATTGTGTTGCTTCGCCTTCAGTACGTTTCCTAACGTTCTCTCGAAGTATTCGCTTGTTTTCGTTGTCAACAAAATCATAAAGTCGTTTTCCAACCATTTGTTCTTCGTTGTATTCTAGCATTCTCGCAAAGTGGGAGTTGACATAGGTAAAAACGCCTTCATTATCGACTATCCCAAATCCATCATTCATGGTATCCACTAATGCTCTGTAACGCGTCGCTTCCTCTTCCTGACTAATTGGAATGTTCGGTGATGGTTCTTGATCAGTCATCTGGAGCACTACTCGCATCTGATCTGGTTGCTATGATTTTCTCGGATGCATATAGGATTCTCTAGGATGTACGTTTAGAGATGTGCTGCATTATTAGATTCGGTTATCTCCCTAGGACATAGAAGTCCTATTCAGAATACATCTCTTTTCAAAAACTGATAATCGCGTTTAAGTAGAATAACTGTTGGTAGTAAATGTCAAGATGGATTCTACATGTAGATATGGACGCCTTTTTTGCTTCGGTAGAGCAATATAGAAACCATCCCGAACTTGCAGGTCGTCCAGTATGTGTTGGGCATGATCCCAAAGGCGGAAATGGGCGTGGTGTTGTACGAGCTGCATCTTATGAAGCTAGAGCAAAAGGCATTCATGCCGGTATGCCTGTATCTCAGGCTTATCACCTCTGTCCTGATGCTGCATTTGTTAGTGGAGAGTTTGAGAGCTATAGTATTGCTTCAGATGAATTCATGGACATCTTACGTGAGTATGCTGACGGGGGTCGTGTTAGAAGAGCTAGTATTGATGAAGCATATATTGAGGTGACAGAGGGTGTAGATATTTTTGGTAGTCCTCGAAACCTTGCTGCTTGGATTCAAGACTCGGTATGGCATGAAGCTCAGCTACCTTGCTCAATTGGAGCTGCTCCTAACATGGCAGTAGCCAAAATTGCTACAGGCATGAATAAGCCAAGAGGAATCACAGTCATAGGTCCAGATCCTATTGATGTTATGAAGTTTCTAGAACCTCTCCCAGTTGATGCAATAAATGGTATTGGACGGAAGACCTCTGAACGTTTGAAGAAATATGGCATCAAATCACTGGGGCAAATACAGCGCATGACAATTCCTGAGTTATGGCCTGCAATGGGTAGAGGGGCTCCTTGGTTATATCAGAGGGCAAGAGGAATAGATGAACGCCCTCTTATTGATAATGGTCCACGTGTGCGAAAGTCGATGTCAAAAGATAGGACATTCATGGAAGATGTCGAACCAGGTGCTATAGATTTTCTCCATGAAACACTTGGTAAAATGTGTCACAGAATTGGAGAAAGGTTACATGACAAAGCATTGAGGTTTAAGACAGTCACGGTGAAAATGAGATATAGTGATTACTCCACTATTCAGCGTAGTAAAAGCATCCCTGTTGAAACTGACAATCCTTTCATCTTGCATCGAATAGCATGCGAAATCTTCGACCACCGTGAAGAAAAAGAAAAATCGATTCGACTTGTTGGTGTAAAGGTATCCGGATTAAGTGAGGTTTCAAAACAACTATGTTTGACAGAATTTCTTTAGATATTTACCTGTTCAAATCCCCCGCGTCGATTTCTGAAACAGCTGTTTTGACTTTGTCATTAAGTTTAGTCAAGAGTCTGCCAATTCCTTTGACATATTCAGGATTACAGTCGTCTTCCAAGAGAGTTGCATATCCCATGATGTTATGTGCAATTCCAGTGATGTCATGTGAAAGTTTGTGAATGAAATTACTCGCAGTTTCTTGTGTTATGACCGATGATCCATTCTTCGGTTTTGTTCTCGTGACTTTCTGAATAATCTCCCTGATTACTGAAAATTGATCTTTGTAATTATCGCCTTTGAGAATGTAATAGTCAGCTCCTAAATTTAATGATTTAATAGCGACTTCTTCGTCTGAGTACCCTGTCCAAATGATGAATCCGATATCATCTCCCCCTGCTCTGAGAGCTTCGAGCATATCCAACCCTGAAGAATCGGGCATCATATAATCTGCGATTATAACATCGAAATCTTCATTCTCTAATTTCTCTAATGCGTCTTTTACCGAACTCGAAACAACAATCTCAAGATCCGGTTCTTTTTGATTAAGGAGCATCCGAGCGATATCTAATAACTCAATATCGTCATCTACAAGTAAGACGCGTTTTACCAACCTAACCACTCCCTACAAAGGCACATGAAAATATGCCTTAACACTATTCTTAATGCACTCTTGGTAATAGGTTTTCGCGTGAATCATGTGCAAACATGTCATCTGGGATTTGGTGACTTATTCTATGAGTGATACCTCAATCATCAGAAAGGCTGAATTCATTGATCGGCCAAATAGATTTCTTGGCCGTGTTCGCCTTGATGATAGAGTGATTGAAGTCTTCATACCAAATCCTGGACGAATGCTTGAGCTGATGATACCTGGAAAAGAGGTTTACTTGAGAGAAAACATTGCATCACATCGAAAGACAGACTATGATATGATTGGTCTTGAATACAATGATGTGTTGGTTTCCATCGACTCCAACCTTCCGAACCGCTTCATCAAACGACTCCTTCTCTCACATAAGTTACCTTTCTTCACTGACTATGACAATGTGATTCCTGAACCTCGAGCATTCGAAGGCCGATTTGATTTCAAATTAACTGGCAGGTCTGGGTCCATATTTATTGAGGTCAAATCCTGTACTCTTATAGAGAACGGACGTGCCATCTTCCCAGACGCTCCAACAACAAGAGGTACTAGGCATGTCCGAAATCTGGTTAATGCGTTGAATCAAAATCTTGTAACTCGTGCGGCAATAATCTTTGTAATTCAAAGACCTGATGCTAGAGTTTTCTCTCCCAATGACCTGACTGATCCAAAATTCGGAGATGCCCTCCGTTATGCTCACAAGAATGGAGTTGAGATTTTTCCGTTGACAACGCAAGTTGTCAATTGGGATTTACAACTGCGCCAACAAATCCCATTTGAACTTGATTTTTACATCAACAAAAGCCCATAATACACCACTACGTAGACCAGTTATTTATTATTGGCTTAAGTTAAAAAGACTAAGAGCTACCAATCACATAATGGCGGGAGTGAAACGTTCTGTGACTACGCGAACTGATATCGAACGAATGCCCGGTGATGAGTTAATTCGCCTTGCCCGTGTTCTGAAGGTCCCTATTGTTAAACGAACTATCAAACGAAAATGGCTCGTTGAAAGAGTCCTGAAAGAGCTGGATAAGAAAGAGTCAGGCAAGCCATTGCCTCTTGAATCACCGGCAATCCAAATGGCCAATGTTACGAAGAAATTTGGCAAAAAAGTAGCAGTTCGAAAGCTCAATCTAACTGTAGATCCTGGTGAAATAGTTGGTCTTGTTGGACCAAACGGAGCTGGAAAGACAACTACACTAAGGATGTTGACAGGAATAATTCAAGCTACTAGTGGTTCAATTACAGTGGATGGATATGATATTCAAGTTGATCCCATATCCGCAAAAGAACGGATTGGATACATACCTGAGAAACCAACATGCTATCCTAGCCTGACAGCTCGTGAGTACGTTATGTTCACTGCAAGGATCTATGGTGTTCCGCACGAAGTTGCTTTAATCAGAATGCGGGAGTTCGTTGAACTATTCCAGTTTGATGAGTTCATTGACACATACGTTGGAACTTTGTCAAAGGGAAACCTACAACGCGCGCTCCTCATTGGGATTTTCACACGCGAACCTCCTTACATTCTTGCCATGGACGAGCCTATCTATGGTCTTGATCCACGAGGAGCTTGGAACCTCAAGAAGCATCTGAAAAAATTGAGAAATGATGGGTCCGCTATTCTTGTTTCTACACATATACTTGAAGTCGCATCTGATCTTTGTGACCGATTTGTCATTATGAATGAAGGAGATATCGTGGGCAGGGGGACGCTCAAAGAGCTTCAAGAGCGATATCCAGATACTGAAAGCTTAGAGGAGATTTTCCTCAGTCTGACTGGGGGAATTCCAGAGTAAGAGGTGATTCCTGGTTGTCCACATTCAAACTCGTTAGAAATGAGATTCGAATGTTGTACAACCAGTTCAAGCAGGCAATAACAACACCTTCTATGCTTCTCTTCTATGGAATTACTATTACTGGGGTATTCTTTGTAAGTTCAGTAATCTCAACTTTAGTATCATTTGCCCCTGTCCTCTCCAATTTCGGTGTCTTACTCGAAGAAACCTTGGGTCCCGAAATGATTTTTGTGGCCACTGCTGTTCTGAGTGCTTCGTCAGTTGTTAGTGGTTACTTTGGTTTAGGTCCAACTGCGGTTCTTACATCCGAGGACGAGAGTCTGATGATGTCTGCACCAATAAAGCCACATCAGATTTTCTTAAGTCGCTATGCAAGACGGTTCATTCGGAAAGTATCATTTCTTGTCATTGGTGTTCTTGCGATTCTTCCTCTATTGATCTCCGCTAGATTACTATTCTTCGTTGCTGTTACAATGCTAATTATTGTCATCATCTTTCTTGAGGTGAACTACTTCCTCGGTTCAATGAGTTCCTATATCCGACTTTGGATATCAAAGAAGACAAAGAGTCGTTTTCGTCATCTTATTGTTGTTATTCTGGGAGCTCTCACCATTCTCCCCTCGCACAAATGGCTGTTAGATAATGTAGTCGCAGTCTATGTCGCACCATCAAATGCCCTGGCGTTATATGTGACAGAAACAACAGGTGTCTTTGCACAGGGTATGGACCCTATCTATGGTGCTATCCTGCTTTTCCTTGGTTTTACTATCAGTCTATTACTTACTGCCAATATCTGTGGATATGACTACTATGAGCTATTCTCAGCGAGTAAGGGACGTGAACAGACAGAAGGTAGATTCAGTA